>JALWKG010000269.1 GCA_027081565.1 Helicobacteraceae bacterium | reverse complement strand
GAGATCCAGACAATGATCCAGACTGTTCCTAAAGTCTCTGGATTTATTGGTGAGGCAAATGTTCCTACACCACTCAGCGACACTGATATTAATACGATCTTAGACCGTGTTAACAATCGTCCTGCACCAAAACCAAAAGTCTATTTTGAAAATGGTGAGATGGTACGTATTATCGATGGTCCATTTGCAAACTTTACAGGTACTGTAGACGAGTATGATGTTGAACATGGAACGTTAAAACTTAATGTTTCGATCTTCGGTCGTGCAACACCAGTGGATATATCATATTCACAAGTAGAAAAAATAATATAACGCACTGCGTTATACTACGCTGACTTTAGCTCTCATAGAGATCTAAGGCCAGCGTAGAGCAACAACTTGTTGCGTGAGCTCTCTGCTGAAGAGAACTTAGCGTTAGCGAAGTGATTTAAATTATATTTGAATTGCGTTAAATCATATAAAGGACAAACTATGGCAAAAAAAGTTATGGATTATATCAAGCTTCAAATCGAAGCTGGTAAAGCAAACCCGGCTCCACCAGTTGGACCAGCTCTAGGACAACGTGGTGTTAACATCATGGAATTCTGTAAAGCATTCAACGAGAAGACAAAAGACAAGATGGGCTTTAAAGTTCCTGTTGTTATCACTGTTTACTCTGATAGAAGTTTTACTTTTATCACGAAGCAGCCACCGGCATCTGCACTTCTTATGAAGGCTGCAGGTCTTAAAAAAGGTACTGACAACCCACTTTTGAACAAAGTTGGTAAGATTACTAAAGCTCAGCTTATGGAAGTTGTTAATGCTAAGATCGCGGATCTTAACACTGACGATGTAGAGCAAGCTGCTAACACATTGGCGGGTTCTGCTCGTTCAATGGGTATCGAGATCGTAGACTAAAACTACACTCACAACATCACCGACCACAGTGATATAAAACTTTGTGGCAGATTTATATATGGAGATCAAAATGGCAAGTAAACGCTATAAACAACTGTCTGAAAAAATTGACGTAACTAAAAAATATACAGTAGCTGAATCAGCTGCATTAATGAAAGACCTTACATCTGCGAAATTCGACGAAACTGTTGAAATCGCGATGAACCTAAACGTAGATCCTCGTCACGCTGACCAAATGGTTCGTGGTGCGATCGTTCTTCCAAACGGTACAGGTAAAACTGTTCGTGTTGCAGTATTTGCTAAGGGTGCGAAAGCAGACGAAGCTAAAGCTGCTGGTGCTGACATCGTTGGTACTGACGATCTAGTAGAGCAGATCCAAGCAGGTAACATTGATTTTGATATCGTTGTTGCTGCACCTGACTGTATGGGTCTTGTTGGTAAAGTTGGTCGTATTCTAGGGCCAAAAGGTATGATGCCTAACCCTAAGACTGGTACTGTTACACCAGATGTTACTACTGCTGTTAACAACGTAAAGGGAGGCCAAGTTGCTTTCCGTGTTGACAAAAAAGGTAATATCCACGCTGGTATCGGTAAGGCGAGCTTCGATGCTGCAAAGATCGAAGAGAACATTACTGCATTCGTTGCAGCGATCAACAAGCAAAAGCCAGCTTCTGCTAAAGGACGTTACATCAAAAACGCTGCACTTTCACTAACGATGAGTCCAGCAGTTAAATTTGACCTTTCTGAATTAGCAGATATCAAATAATTTAATCTCTTTTCCAAGCGCCTTTTGGCGCTTGACCTCTTTTACTTTTCTCTTCTATTTTTAATAACAGATATCTTAATAACTTTGTGTGTACTTGCTCTGAGTATGATAAAAATTCGACTTACATTTTAGGTTCTATAGGTGCCGGTGTGGGATTATTGTAGCTTTACTGAGATCTTTAGAAATTAATTATGACAAACTACTTGTAATTTAAAAAGTATTTAGATATAATTGCGTTCCAAATTCAAAATATAGTGATGTTTTTACCTAGAGATCAGTGGATACTTAGATAAAGATTTCGATTTGGAGGGCATTCTGCTCTCTACGAATTCTGGATTACTTGGACTAATGATAGTTGGGGGTTTCTGCAGAGTCTGCAGTTAGCTTAATCGGCATACCCGCCCCTCTTGAAGTTAAAGTCTGGAAAGGAGAACTACTATGCTTAAATCTAGAAAAGCTGAACTGATCGCTGAACTTAGCGAATCATTCGAAGGAAAAGCAGCAGTTATCGTTTGTGACTACAAAGGATTAACTGTTTCTCAACTAGAGACACTACGTAAATCTGCACGTGCTAAAGATGTTAAAGTTCAAGTTATCAAAAATAGCTTGGCAACTATCGCTCTTAGCAATGCAAAGATGAGCGGTCTTGAGCTTAAAGATACAAATATTTTTGTTTGGTCAGAAGATGTTGTTGCTGCTGCTAAAGTTGCTGATGACTTCGCAAGTGACAAAGCTAATGAAGGTAAATTCGTAATTAAAGCGGGTTATCTTGATGGCGAAGCTGCTGATCTTGCAAAAATCGAAGCGTTTGCAAAACTTCCAGGACGCGAAGAACTTCTTGGAATGCTTGCTGCTACATGGATGGCTCCAGTTGCGAACTTCACAATTGGCCTCGATGCGCTTAGAAAGAAAAAAGAAGAAGAGGCGTAAGCCCACCCTTCAAAGGTTAGTCGCTTAACGACAAAATTAAAGTCTTCCAGACTTTAACTGATAGATGTGAAAAATAGCATCTACAAAAATTAAATTAAAAATATAAAGGAACCTATTATGGCTGTAACTAAAGAAGACGTATTAGAATTCATCTCTACACTATCTGTTCTTGAGCTTTCTGAGCTTGTTAAAGAATTCGAAGAAAAATTTGGCGTATCTGCTCAACCTGTTGCTGTAGCTGGTGGCGCTGTAGCTGGTGAAGCTGCTGAAGAGAAAACTGAGTTTGATGTTGTTGTAACTGACGCTGGTGCTAAGAAAATTGCTGTTATTAAAGCAATCCGTGCACTTACAGGTCTTGGTCTTAAAGAAGCAAAATCTGCTGCTGAAGAACTTCCGTCAACTGTTAAAGAAGGTGTTGATAAAGAGACTGCTGAAGCTGCAAAAGCTGATCTTGAAGCTGCTGGTGCAACTGTCGAGATTAAGTAAGTTTTACTTTGAAGTAGGGAACTTTCCCTGCTTTGCGTGCTTAAAGCCGCTTGGAGTGAGTGTTTGACACTTCTCTAAGCGGCTTTTGTGCGTTAGAGACCACAGACATTTATTACTTGTGGCTGTTATATCCTTGGACGCTTGGATTATTCCCGTTAATTAAACACTTTTTTTATTATGATTATTATGCAGCAGAAACTGCAATGTCAGTTAAAATATTGCATTTTGCAATTTCTACTGCATATCCGTCTTCAGACGATTGTATTTGCAACCCATCCCCGAACGCAGTTTCGTCGGGTTGTATAAAACGTGTTTTATTACTACAAATTTACCTTAGAGGAAGCCTATGTTAAATAGCTTACATTCTGGAAACCGTTTACGCGTTGATTTCGCTAAAACTCCACAACAGATTGAAATCCCAAACCTGTTACAACTTCAGCAAAGTTCTTATGATAACTTTTTGATGATCAATAAAAAGAACCGTGATGCAAGTGGTATTGAAAAAGTATTTTCTTCTGCATTCCCGATTCATGATGCACAAAATCGCCTGACTATTGAATACCTAGGAAGCACTGTTGCAGCGCCTAAGTACACAGTACGTGAGTGTATGGAGCGTGGTCTGACTTACGCGGTATCATTGAAAATGAAGACACGTTTGGTCCTTTGGGATCGTGACGATAACACAAAAGAGAAGCTCGGTGTTCAGGATATGAAAGAGCAGTCTATCTTTGTTCGTGACATTCCATTGATGACAGAACGTACCTCTTTTGTTGTAAATGGTGTTGAGCGTGTGGTTGTTAATCAACTTCACCGTTCACCAGGTGTTATCTTTAAAGAAGAAGAGTCAACTACTGCGGGTAATAAACTGATCTATACCGGTCAGATCATTCCTGACCGTGGTTCTTGGTTGTACTTCGAGTATGATCCTAAAGATATTTTGTACATGAGAATCAACAAGCGCCGTAAAGTGCCTGTAACGATCATGTTCCGTGCTATGGGTTACTCTAAGCAAGACATTCTAAAGATGTTCTACCCACTACAGAAGATCAATATTGCTGACAACCAGTTCACAATGGACTTCAAACCAGAAGAGTTTGCCGGACGTCTTGATTATGATCTTGTATCTGAGTCTGGTGAAGTACTTCTTGGTGCGAGTAAGCGTTTAACTGCTAAAAAGGGACAAAAATTCCTTGACGACGGTGTAAAAGCAGTTCAGTACCCACTTGAGACTTTGATTGAACGTTACTTGGCAGAGCCTATTATCGACCCGGAGACAGGTGAGATCCTTTTTGACACGATGACTGCTATCGATGAGACAAAGTTGAAGAAGATGGCTGAGTCTGGTGTGACTGAGTTTGTGATCGCCAATGACTTGGCAGAGGGTGTGGATGCTTCGATCATTAATGCATTCAATGCAGATGCTGATTCATTGAAGCTTTTGAAGCAGACTGAAGAGATCGAAGACGAAAATGATCTTTCTGCAATCCGTATCTACAAAGTAATGCGTCCTGGTGAGCCAGTAACAAAAGAGGCTGCAAAAGCTTTTGTTAACCAGCTTTTCTTTGATCCTGAACGTTATGACTTGACTAAAGTCGGTCGTATGAAGATGAACCACAAGTTGGGTATGAATATTCCTGAATACATCACTATCTTGACCAATGAAGACATTATCCATACCGTTAAGTATGTGATCAAGGTTAAAAATGGTCAGGGACACATTGATGACCGTGACCACCTTGGTAACCGTCGTATCCGTTCTATTGGTGAGCTTTTGGGTAATGAGTTACACAATGGTTTGATCAAAATGCAAAAAGCGATCAAAGATAAACTTTCTACAATGAGTGGACCAATGTCTGAGCTTATGCCTCATGACCTTATCAACTCTAAGATGATTACATCTACGATCATGGAATTTTTCTCTGGTGGACAGCTTTCACAGTTTATGGACCAGACAAACCCACTGTCAGAAGTCACGCATAAGCGTCGCCTTTCTGCACTAGGTGAGGGTGGTCTTGTTAAAGAGCGTGCGGGCTTTGAAGTTCGTGACGTTCACCCGACACACTACGGTCGTATCTGTCCTATTGAGACGCCGGAGGGTCAGAACATTGGTCTGATCAATACTTTGGCTGCATATGCTAAAGTAAATGAGCTTGGCTTTATCGAGGCACCATACGTTCTTGTTAAAGATGGTAAGCCATTAGCTGGACCTGAAAATGTTGTTTATTTGACAGCGACTCAAGAAGAGGGCAAGATGATCGCCGCGGCTTCTAACTTGTTAGATGACAATGGTGACTTTGTAGAAGAGCTTATCGAAGTACGTCAAGATGGTGAGATCAAGCTTGGTAAAGCAATCGATTGTGAATACATGGACCTCTCTTCTCAGATGGTGGTTGGTGTTGCTGCATCACTGATTCCTTTCCTTGAACATGATGATGCTAACCGTGCGCTTATGGGGTCAAACATGCAACGTCAAGCAGTGCCTCTTCTTAAGCCAGAAGCACCAATGGTTGGAACAGGTATTGAAAAACTTGTTGCACGTGATGCTTGGGAATGTATTAAGGCTAAGCGTGCTGGTCGCGTTGAAAAAGTTGATGCGAAGCACATCTTTGTACTTGGTGAAGATGAGAGCGGTACATTTATCGATTACTATCCACTAGAAAAGAATCTTCGTACCAACCAAAATACAACATTTAGCCAAAAGGCTTCTGTTAAAGTAGGTCAAGAAGTAACTGAAGGTCAGATCATCGCTGATGGTCCTAATATGGATCGTGGTGAACTTGCACTTGGTATTAATGCAATGGTTGCATTTATGCCATGGAACGGTTATAACTATGAGGATGCGATCGTTATGAGTGAGCGCATGATCCGTGAGGACATGTACACTTCAGTTCACGTATACGAAAAAGAGTGTGAAGCTCGTGAACTTAAACATGGTATTGAAGAGATCACACGTGACATCCCTAATGTACGTGATGATGAACTTGCACACCTTGATGAGTCTGGTATTGTTAAACTTGGTACAACTATAAGCGGTGGTATGATCCTTGTTGGTAAAGTAAGCCCTAAAGGTGAAGTGAAGCCTACTCCGGAAGAGCGTCTTTTACGTGCGATCTTTGGTGAAAAAGCAGGACATGTTGTCAACAAGTCACTTTACTGTCCACCATCTATGGAAGGTGTTGTTGTAGATATCAAGATCTTTACAAAAAAAGGCTATGACAAAGATCCTCGTGCCCTTGAACTTGAAAAACAAGAGCGTGATGAGTTAGAGCGTGAGCACTATGACCGTCTTCTTATGATCGACAAAGAGGAGATGATCCGTATTGAGTCTATCTTGACACAAGCAGAACTTGTATCTGATGTTACTGTTAACGAAGTGGAGTATAAAGTGGGTGACAAGATCACTGCTGATGTACTTGCCAATGTGAACCGTTTCGCGATGAATTCTGTAGTGAAGTCATTCTCTGATGAAGTTCAAGCAAAGTATAACTCGACTAAAAATCATTTCCAAAAGCAGAAGAAAAAGTTCCGTGACGAGCATGAAGAGAAGCTTACGATTCTTGAAAAAGATGACATTCTTCCAAATGGTGTAACAAAATTTGTTAAGGTTTATATTGCTACTAAGCGTAAACTAAAAGTTGGTGACAAGATGGCTGGACGTCACGGTAATAAGGGTATTGTCTCTATTATCGTTCCAGAAGTCGACATGCCGTATATGGCTGATGGTCGCCCGGTTGACGTATGTCTTAACCCACTAGGTGTACCTTCTCGTATGAATATTGGGCAGATCCTTGAGATGCACCTTGGTATGGCAGGTCGTGAACTTGGTCACCAGATCCAGGATATCTTCGAAGAGAAACAAGCTGATTTCATCGCACAACTTCGTACAAAGCTTGTTGAGATCGCAGATGTAGCACGTTTCATGAATGCGGGTGAAGTGATTGGCAAGATGAATGATGATGAACTCCTGACATTTGCACGCGACTGGGCCAAAGGTGTCAAGTTCGCGACACCGATCTTCGAAGGTGTTGACACGGATGAGTTTGCAAAACTGTTTGAACTAGCAAAACTTGACGACGATGGTAAGACTGTTCTTTATGATGGTAAAACTGGTGATCAGATCAAAGAGCGTGTTAATGTAGGTTACATGTATATCTTGAAACTCCACCACTTGGTTGATGAGAAAGTCCACGCCCGTTCAACTGGGCCTTACTCTCTTGTCACACAGCAACCAGTTGGTGGTAAAGCACTATTTGGTGGTCAGAGATTTGGTGAGATGGAGGTCTGGGCTCTAGAAGCTTATGGTGCTTCAGCGGTACTAAAAGAGATGTTAACAATTAAGTCAGATGATGTTGAAGGGCGTGTGAACGCGTATAAGGCATTGACAAAAGGTGAGGCGGTTCCAGCATCTGGAATCCCGGAAACACTGTTTGTATTGACCAAAGAACTTCAAGCCCTTGCGCTTGATGTAGAGATTTTCGACGAGGTGGAAGACGATGAGTAAATTAGTACCTATAGCAATTACAGAAGAGAACCGTCCAAAAGACATTAAACAACTTCAGTTCCGTTTGGCAAGTCCAGAGAAAGTACTCTCTTGGAGCCATGGTGAAGTTAAAAAGCCTGAGACGATTAATTACCGTACACTCAAACCAGAGCGTGACGGACTTTTCTGTGCGAAGATCTTTGGACCTGTAAGAGATTACGAGTGTCTTTGTGGTAAATACAAAAAGATGCGTTACAAGGGTGTTGTATGTGAGAAGTGTGGTGTTGAAGTAACAACAACCAAAGTTCGCCGTACACGTATGGGTCACATCGACCTGGTAACACCTGTGGCACACATCTGGTATGTAAGTTCACTGCCTTCACGTATCGGTACGCTTTTGGGTGTTAAGATGAAAGACCTTGAGCGTGTACTTTATTATGAAGCATATATCGTTAAAAATGCGGGTGAAGCATTTTATGATGGTGAAGAGGCAACTCCAGTACTAAAGTATGATGTTCTCAATGAAGAGCAGTACCGTGTTTTGATGTCTCGTTACTCTGAGACAGGTTTCAAAGCGATGATGGGTGGTGAAGCTATTCGTGATATGCTTGATGATATCGATTTGGTTGAGATCTTTTCACAACTTAAAGAAGATATGGAGAACACAAAGTCTGTTGCTAAGACTAAGACACTTGTTAAGCGTCTTAAAGTCATCGAGTCGTTCCTTAATTCTGGTAACAATCCGGCATGGATGATGCTGACAGCACTTCCAGTACTTCCACCAGATCTTCGTCCATTGGTTAGCCTCGATGGCGGTAAGTTCGCGGTCTCTGATGTCAACGACCTTTACCGTCGTGTTATCAACCGTAACCAGCGTCTTAAGCGTCTTATTGAACTAGAAGCTCCAGAGATCATTGTGCGTAACGAAAAGCGTATGCTTCAAGAGTCTGTTGATGCACTGTTCGACAATGGTCGTCGCGCAAATGCAGTTAAAGGTGCTAACAAGCGTCCACTTAAGTCACTTTCAGAAGTGATCAAAGGTAAGCAGGGTCGTTTCCGTCAAAATCTTCTTGGTAAGCGTGTTGACTTCTCTGGACGTTCTGTTATTGTTGTTGGGCCATCACTTAAAATGGACCAATGTGGTCTTCCTAAGAAGATGGCTATTGAGCTTTTCAAGCCACACCTTATCGCTAAGCTAGAGGACAAAGGTTACGCTACAACTGTTAAAGCAGCTAAGAAGATGATCGAAGCTGAAACTAACGAAGTTTGGGAGTGTCTTGCTGAGATCGTTGATGGTTATCCTATTATGCTTAACCGTGCACCAACACTTCACAAGCTTTCAATTCAGGCGTTTCACCCTAAGTTGATCGATGGTAAAGCTATTCAGCTTCACCCTCTTGTTTGTGCGGCATTTAATGCTGACTTCGATGGTGACCAGATGGCGGTTCACATTCCACTTTCTGCAGAGGCAATAGCTGAAGCAAAAGTATTGATGCTTGCATCTATGAACATCTTGCTTCCTGCATCAGGTAAAGCGATTGCGACACCTTCACAGGATATGGTCCTTGGTCTTTACTATATCTCTTTGGAGAAAAATGGTGTTCAGGGTTCTAACAAGCTTTTTGCTTCTGTAGATGAAGTAAAGATCGCGCTAGAAACAGGTTCTCTTGACATTCATGCTAAGGTACGTACAAAAGTTGATGGTATTATGATTCATACAACTGCTGGACGTATGTTGATCAAAGAGATCCTTCCAGACTTTGTTCCTGTTGAGCTTTGGAACCAGACTATGAAGAAAAAGAAGATCAATGCTATTGCTGACTATGTTCAAAAACATGGTGGTATTGCGGTAACTGCTGGCTTCCTTGACCGTCTTAAAGATCTTGGTTTCAAACATGCAACTGAAGCAGGTGTCTCTATCTCTATTGCGGACATTATTATCCCTGATGAGAAGAAAGAGCTTATTATCAGTTCTAAGAAAAAAGTCATCGATATCCAGAAGCAGTTCGAGGGTGGTCTACTAACAGAGCAGGAGCGTTATAACAAGATTATTGACGTTTGGTCTGACACAAACAACACGGTAGCTGGTCAAATGATGGATCTTGTCGAAAATGACAAAGATGGTTTCAACTCGATCCACATGATGGCCGACTCTGGTGCGCGTGGTTCTGCTGCACAGATCCGTCAGCTTGCAGGTATGCGTGGTCTTATGGCGAAGCCAAATGGTGACATTATTGAGACACCGATTATCTCTAACTTTAAAGAAGGTCTAAACGTTCTTGAGTACTTTATTTCTACTCACGGTGCACGTAAAGGTCTTGCGGATACGGCACTTAAAACAGCAAATGCGGGTTACCTTACCCGTAAACTTGTTGATGTTGCGCAAAACGTTAAAGTTATTGAGCATGACTGTGGTACCCACGAAGGTATTGAGATCGTTGATATTACTGATGGTAATGTCATGATCGAGCCACTTGAAGATCGTGTTCAGGGTCGTGTGCTTGCAGAAGATGCCATCGATCCTATTACGAATGAGATCCTCTATCCAGAAGGCTCATTGATCGATGAGATTGCTGCTGCGAAGATCGCTGAAGCGGGTATCAAGTCGGCACACATCCGTACACCAACGACTTGTAAGTCTGAGGGTGGTATCTGTGCACTCTGTTATGGTCTGAACCTTGGTACAGGTCACATGGTACGTCGTGGTGAAGCAGTTGGTATTGTTGCGGCTCAGTCTATTGGTGAGCCAGGTACTCAGTTGACACTACGTACATTCCACGTTGGTGGTACGGCTTCTAGTACACAACAAGAGCGTCAAGTTATCGCAGACCGTGAAGGTTTCATTCGTTACTACAACATGAAGACTTATAAGTCAAAAGAGGGTAAAAATATCGTAGCTAACCGTCGTAATGCGGCAGTACTATTGGTAGAACCTAAGATCAAAGCACCATTTACTGGTACGCTTGATATTCAGACGATCCACGATGAGATCTTGGTTACTGTAACGGATACTAAAGATGCTAAAAACGTAGTGCGTTATACACTTCGTAAATTCGAAGTAGCAAAACCAGGCGAGATCGCTGGTGTCAGTGGTAAGATAGAGGGTAAACTTTATCTTCCATATGCTACAGGAACCAAGGTAGAGGCAGAAGAGTCTATCGTTGAAAAGATCAAAGATGGCTGGAACGTTCCTAACCGTATCCCATATGCTTCTGAAGTGACTGTTGAAGATGGTTCACCGATCACACAGAAAATTAAGGCTAAAGAAGCAGGTACTGTAAAGTTCTTCTTACTTAAAGGTGACTATCTTGAGCGTTATGAAGTGGTCAAAAGTGGTTACGTTGTAGAAGAGAAAGGTCTTTTTGCTGTTGTTGTAGACAGTGATGACCGTGAAGCGATTCGTCACTATGTCGCACGTGGTTCTATTGTTGATGTTGATGACAATGCCGCGGTTGAAGGTGATACTCTTCTTGCACACCCAGAGTCTGATGAGTCAGTAGTGATCGCTGAGTGGGATCCATACTCTAATCCGATCATCTCTGAGTCTAAAGGTACGGTTAGTTTTGAGGATATCGTCCCAGGAACGACAGTTTCGGAGCAGTTTGATGAATTAACGGGTCAGACACGTTTGATGGTTAATGACCATTACCCAGTTGAGTTCAAGCCGACGATCGTTCTTGCAACGTCTGAAGGTGATATAATTCGTTATGCGGTAACGTCTAAGACAGCTATTTATGTACAAGATGGTGCTGATGTAATGGTTGCAGATATCTTGGCAAAGACACCTAAAGCACTTCAGAAGTCTTCTGATATTACCGGGGGTCTTCCACGAGTATCTGAACTTTTCGAAGCACGTCGTCCTAAGGCGATCGCATTGATCGCTGAAGTTGATGGTGTGGTTAGTTTTGGTAAGCCACTACGTGGTAAGCAACGTATTATTATTGCTTCAGAAAATGGTATTGTCAAAGAGTACTTTGTAGACAAAAACCTGGAAGCACTTGTAAACGTTGGTGACTTTGTTCACGCAGGTGAGCAGTTGACTACAGGTCAGATGTCTTCACATGAGATTCTACGTATCATGGGGACTAAGGCACTCTTTAACTACCTTGTAACTGAAGTTCAGTCGGTGTACCGTTCACAGGGTGTTAGCATTGCTGACAAACATATTGAGGTTATCTTTACTCAGATGTTACGTCAGGTTAAGATCGTTGCATCGGGTGACACGAAGTTTATTCGTGATGATCTTATTTCACACAAGAAATTCCAAGAGGAAAATGCCAAGATCTTGCGTCTTGGTGGTGAGCCAGCGATTGCTGAGCCTTTCCTTGTAGGTATTACACGTGCCTCAGTCAGTGCTGACTCGATCATCTCTGCAGCCTCTTTCCAAGATACTACTAAAGTATTGACAGAAGCGGCAGTATCTGCGAAGATCGATGATCTTACAGATCTTAAAGAGAACGTTATTATCGGTCGTACCATTCCAGTTGGAACAGGTATCTATAAAGACCAGACAATCGTCTTTAATGATGACGAAGCGTAAGCACTTGCTTATTTTATAGTGCTTCTATAAGTACTACTCATTGAGAGGCCTCATTAAGGGACCTCTCAACTTCTCTGATACAAAGACCTTCAATTGTTTTCAAATCTACACAGCTTTACTTACATCATGACTTTTTAACAGAAACTCTTTAAAACTTAAACTATAACAAATTATAATTCGAAAACAGTGAAAAAAAGGAAGAAAATGAGATTTGGAACATTAGTAGCAGGTATGATATTAGGTCTGGGTTTAAGTGCACCACTTATGGCAGGAGATGCGATCAGTGAGGCCTTGGTAAAGTCAGCAGAGAAACAAGCAACAGCGATCAGCTCTAAAGAGCTTCAGAAGATGATCGATGATGGTGATGAGTTCATTGGTCTTGACGTTCGTGAAGAGCACATGAGAGAAGAGGGGACTTTTGACGTTGAGGAAGATGTGAAAATTGCACGTGGTGTTTTAGAATTTGACGTAGGTGCCGCAATCCCTAACAAAAAAGCATTGATCGTTGTCTATTGTCGTGCGGGTAAAAGTGCGGCACTTGCTGCTGTAACGATGAAAGAACAGTTAGGGTACAGCAATGTCAAGTATCTTAAAGGTGGACTAGATGAGTGGCTTGAAGAGGGACACAGTATCTATAATCACTTTGGAGAGATGGTTCTGGCCAAATAACTATTTTTAGTTTTTGCGCCTATATAGTGAAAAGCCTTGTGCTTTTTCTATTTTGGCGAAG
>JALWKG010000268.1 GCA_027081565.1 Helicobacteraceae bacterium | reverse complement strand
TACCACGGCATTTAGAGTGCTTAACGGTGAAGGTGATGGTTTAGGTGGATTGAGCATAGATTACTTTGATGGTTATTACCTGCTGACATGGTACAGTCTCGGCATCTATGAATTTAAGTCAGATATATTAGACGCTTTGAAAAGTGTTGTTGCGTATAAAGGTATTTATCAGAAAAAGCGCTTTGACTCAAAAGGAAAATATCTTGATGATGAAGATGACTTCATTTGTGGAGAGAAAGCTGAAGCCCCTATTTTAGTCAAAGAAAATGGCGTTAATTTTGCCATCTATTTAGATGATGGTGCTATGGTTGGTGTGTTTTTAGACCAAAGAAATGTCAGAAAAGCCATTAGAGAGAAGTACGCTAAAGGAAAAACTGTTTTAAATACTTTTTCTTATACAGGTGCATTTTCCGTTGCAGCAGCACTTGGGGGTTCTACCAAGACCACAAGTGTCGACTTGGCCAAACGCAGTCTTAAAAAAACATCGGAGCAATTTGAGGTCAATAAAATCGACCTTGACAAGCAAGATATTATAGTTGAAGATGTATTTAACTATTTTAAATTTGCTGTAAAGAAAAAACTCTTGTTTGATCTGGTTGTTTTAGATCCACCCAGTTTTGCCAGATCTAAAAAACGTACATTCAGTGCTTCAAAAGATTATGTAAATCTCCTAAAAGAAGCGATACAAATTACAAACAGAGGTGGAATTATTGTCGCTTCAACTAACTCTGCAAACTTTAATATGATGACTTTTGGCGATTTTATTCGCAAGGCCTTTAAAGAGTTAAATGTAAAGTATGAAATAAAAGAGAGATTTTCCCTTCCAAAAGATTTTAGGGTTTTAGACGAGTTTAAAGCGGGTAACTATCTTAAAGTGGTGTTTATTAAAAAAGTTAAATAGGTTGCTGTTATCGGGGCTTTTCTAACGGTGACACACGTAAGAAAAGGGCTTAGCTGATATCTATGAAAAATAGGGGAAAGGCTTCTTTACCCTCATCAAATTCTTCATCTAAAATATCCTGCAACGATTCTTTATCAAGATCAAAACACTAGACCCCATTTAAATCTTGCATAAATTCACTAGATACTTTTACGCTCTCTTATTTGACCCTACTTATATATAATACGTCAAAAAATAAAATAGAAAAGTCTTTAATATGAACGAAATAAAAGAGAATCCTGCGCTGGTGAAAAGCCTTAGTGACCTTGCACTGTTGGCAGATTATTCACTCTTGGAAACGCTCAACTGTGACCCAGAGGCAAAAGCAGATGGCACGGATTATGATCCTAGAGAGGTTTTTTCCGGACACTATGTCACGGTAAACCCAACACCTATCACAAGTCCACAGTATGTTATGCACAGTAAAAGCTTCTTTAGAGAACTTGGCTTTGACAACAGCTTAGCGCAATCAGATGCGTTTATTCAAATGTTCTCTGGAGATCTTTCAGAAGTCCCGAAACCTATGAAAAAAGTAGGCTGGGCAACAGGATATGCTCTTTCTATCAATGGGAACGAATACTATCAGCAATGTCCTTTCCAGACAGGCAATGGCTATGGCGACGGTCGTGCCGTCTCTATCTTTGAAGCCGTTATCAAAGGTAAGCGATGGGAGATGCAGCTCAAAGGGGGAGGGCGAACGCCTTACTGCCGTGGAGCTGATGGTCGTGCGGTACTTCGTTCGAGTATACGTGAGTTTTTAGCTCAGGAGCATATGTATGCCCTGGGCGTACCTACCTCACGCTCTCTCAGTCTATACACCTCAAAAGTAGAAAAAGTACGACGACCATGGTTTTTCGATGGCTCTTACTCCAGAGACCCTGAAGTGATGATAGAAGAGGATGTCGCCATAACTACCAGAGTGGCACCCTCTTTTTTGAGAGTGGGTCAACTCGAACTTTTTGGTCGTCGTGCCCGTAAAAGAGAACACCCAAAGGCTATAGAAGAGCTTGAGCAGATCGTTGTGCACTTAATAGACCGTGAGTACAGTGAAGTAATTGATCAAAGTCTCCCTATAGAGGAAAAAGTACTTCTACTTGCCTCAGCGTTTCGCTCTCGCATCACTGCACTTGTAGCCAACTGGATTCGTGTCGGCTACTGCCAAGGCAACTTCAACAGTGACAACTGTGCCGCAGGAGGTTTCACCCTTGACTATGGTCCCTTTGGCTTTATAGATATGTTTGATCCCCAGTACCAGCCATGGACAGGCGGTGGTGTGCACTATGCCTTTTTAAACCAGCCTCAGGCAGCAGAACACAACTACCATATGTTTTGTACTGCATTGCTGCCGTTGTTAGAGCCCTATCCACACAGACAGGCAAAACTAGGGGAGATCAGAAACGGTTTTTCCAAAAAGATGCAAGAACAAGTAGAAGATATGTGGGCATCCAAGCTGGGTCTGAGTAGTTTTGATCAAGAACTTTTTCAAGAACTGGCACGTTTGATGATAGAGACTTCAGTTGATTACACGATCTTCTTTCGAGAGCTTTCACACCTTCCTGATGAGATCACGCCACTCAAAAAAAGCTTTTATACAGCGTCCACAAACAGTGAAGCACTCCTAAAAAGTTGGTCAGAGTGGCTAGCAAAATGGAAAGCACTTATTAACACATCTAACCCTTCTGACATCAATGCAAGCTCACCTGAGTCGCGTGAAAAACTTTCAAAAAAGATGAAACTGATTAATCCAAAATACACTTTACGAGAGTGGCTTCTTGTACCTGCTTATAGAGCAGCTGAAAAGGGAGACTATGCCCTCATAAAAGAGTTACAAGAGGTTATGACAAACCCGTATGAGGAGCAGTCAAAAGAGATAGAGGAAAAGTACTATGCTAAAAAGCCCGCTGAACTCTTTAAAATTGCGGGAATATCTCATATAAGCTGTTCATCGTAGCTTTTTTTTTAAAGATGGTTTCTACTCTTTTTCTTGACTTGTCGGGCCGTTTTTTTATGCCTTCTTCGCTTTAGGCGTCAAAACCCACAATTCCACTTTTTCATTACTTCTAGAGTCTGTACGTTTTGTTTTTCTTGATGAAGCGTTGACACCTCTTGTCAGGTGCAACTCTTTTGTGTAACGCTTGTTTTTTTGCAGTTCTTCTATGATAGGGTGTGTGCTCTCTTTGTCCACGACCTG
>JALWKG010000267.1 GCA_027081565.1 Helicobacteraceae bacterium | reverse complement strand
AGGTGAGATTATTCTTTCTCTCTCTTTGAACTTTATATTGTTCTTCTCTTTGTTTCTTTGAAGATTTGAATTACCTCTTGCTTCCCTTTCTTTTTTTGACTCAGCAAAAAAGAAACAAAAAAACTGCCTCTAGCGGGCTTTACCCAAGGGCATTCCCTTTGGTCACAATGACGATAGCTATCGACTACCCTCTCTCCGTTTCATTTCTACCTAAAAATGCCAAACTCCCTACGGTCACACAGTGTCATTTTCTTAACGGCAGAAATAAAACTCCGTTTGGCCTTGCAGATGCTAGAGAAGAAGAGCAAGCGGTGACGCATTATTAAAAGTAAAAGCTATTCGCTTTTATCCCCATTCTAACAAACTCACAGCACAAACAACTGGAGCCGTAACAATATAAAGAACGACAATCTAACTGCTTCAGATTATAAGCTCATCCCTCTCAACAACAGCGTCTCTATCTTTTTCCTAAAAATTATCTCTCTGACGCGACAGAGAGAAAAAGTTTAGTTCGCCACAATTTAAACTTCAAAGGTAGCAACTAAACAAGATAATGCTCATATGACATGTAATAAATGCTTCATGGTCAAAAATACTCATGCTACTTTAGATTCATGGGTAACTAGTATGCAAAAGAACAATATTAGAGGTATACTAGAAACTATAAAGCTCATATTAGAAACACCAAACAATAAGCCATTTGCAAAATGACCTACATCAACAACCCCCACAACCCCCTTATGCTAAAATAATACCAATTATTAAAAAGACAATTAGGGAGTTTTTATGAACGTATCAAGTATTGTAGTGCAGTGTTTACCAAAATTTATGGATGAGGTCGTAGAGTCTCTTAAAAATACTCCTGAATGTGATTACCATTTTCACGATGAAAAAGGTCGTATTATCATCACTATTGAAGGTGAGGGTGTGAGTGAAGAGCTGGCTAAACTCTCTATTATAGAGAAGATCCCTCATGTTATTGCAGCAGACATGCAGATGGCATACAGCGAAGACGAACTCGATGAACACATGCAGATCATTAATGATGCTGAGGTTGTACCAAGAATGCTAAACGATGACACCATTGATGCTACGGATATTGTTTATAATGGTGACCTTAAGAAAAAAGACCTTGGTGCCTTTGCCAATCAGCTGAAAAAGCAGCAGTAAGATGAGTGTGATATTTACCTCTACTATTAAAATGGACGAAGAGAACAACTGGTTCATAGAGCTTAAAGATATGGTAGACCTTAGAGTAGCTATTTGTAAAGATATAGCGGAATACTCTGAAAAGGTCGAGGATTTTGGCAGTGATTACGGTGGAAACATTGATACAGTCAACTGGTATAAAGATGACAACGTCCCCCCACATGTCATGGATGAAATTCGCCAGGCAATGGCAGAACAACAAGCTGAGATCGAAGAGAAAATTGGTGAGTCTCTTATAAAACCGGAGGCATAAGCCTCTCCTCTCCTTTTCTAACTTTTTAGGTACATTTCAAAAAAACACTATATTAATATAGAATATGTTTAGATTGCCTCGTAAAATAGGGCTTTTTAGTTTACTTCTTGTTAGTTATCTTGATATATGTCAAAAAGTAAGTGTCTTAATAGGAATATAATTTACCGATATCTTTACTATAAGGAAGTGAATATGAGAAAGTTAATACTATCGTTGGCAGCAGCGCCATTGATCTTGGGTTCGATGGCAGTTTCTGCACAAGCAGCGGATGATGGCTTCAATGTCTTTAGTGATGTTAAGTTTAGTGCAGAATTGCGTCCACGTTATGAGTATACTGATCATGCAACTAGTACTCTTGATGCAGGGCAAACATTAACTAATAGAACAAACTTGAATTTGACAGGTACTCTTCTAGAAGTAGATGGTCTTGTTGGTACGGTTGAGGTGAACTCTGTTAATGACTTTAATACATTGGATCAAGCGAATCATCAAAGAGCGGCTGAAGCGGATGTTGCCAAGATGACACAAGCAAATATTTCTTATACAGCAGCTGGTGTTACAGGTATTGTAGGTCGTAAGACACTTAACCTTGACAACCAGCGTTTTATCGGTTCAGTTGGCTGGAAACAGAACTTTCAGACACTTGATCTAGCTGCAGTTGCGTATGGTATGGGTGACTTCAATATCATTGCTGCTTATGTTTACGGTGTTAATGCCATTGGTGATGATGGTTATGGAACAAGAGGAGCGATATATACAGGTGGAACTACATCAGGTAGTACAACTTCAGCAGCAGTCAATGCTTCATATAAGATTGCTGATCCTATTAAGTTGACAGGTTATGCTTATCTTTTAGGAAGTTACAGTGATACATACGGTTTGGCTGCAACAGGTAACATGGCGATAGGTGACAGTACAAAGTTGAATTATCGTGCAGAATTTGCTATGCAGACAGGTTCGACACTAGAGGAAGTTGATGGTGTATCAGGTGATACAAGTATTCAGGGAGATGCACTTTACTATAACATTGATGTCGGAGCAAATATTTCTGGTTTCTTAGTAGGCGTTAACTATGAAGTGCTTGGTGGAGCAGATGTCAATGATGCCAAATCATCGGCATTTCAAACACCATTGGCAACAAAACATAAGTTCAATGGTTGGGCTGATCAGTTTTTGGGAACACCAAGTACTGGTTTGCAAGATCTGAATGTACGCGGAGGTTACAAATTTGCTACAGCAGGTAAGATTATTGGAATTTATCATATGTTTTCTGCAGCGGCAGATAGTGCTACGGCATCAACAGGTGGTGTTGCAGCAGGTGATGCATACGGTTCAGAGTTCGATATCGCATATTCAACCAAACTTCCAGGTGTTAACAATGTTGGTCTTCTTGTGAAAGCCGCAATGTATATGGATGATTCTACTAATGGTGTAACAGCAGATGATGTAACACTTGCTTGGGTACAACTAGACTACAAATTCTCTACAAAATAATATAACCGTTTAACTACGATTATATCGCCTTAGGAGAGGCAAGACTTTTAGGGTCTTGGTCTCTCACCCCTTTTTACTCTTAACTGAAATCAAGTAAAAGTCTTCAATCTTCCCCTATAATCCTACTAATATAAATATTGCGATATTCTTTCGTTTAGAATAGTCTATAAAAGCGAATCCTTATGAAAAAAC
>JALWKG010000266.1 GCA_027081565.1 Helicobacteraceae bacterium | reverse complement strand
AACACAGACCTTGCCCAACGAGTAGAGGCTGAAGTCATTGCCAACCGCAAAAAAGATCATATCATGTACCAACAGGCCCGTTTAGCTTCTATGGGAGAGATGATCGCTAACATCGCCCATCAATGGCGTCAACCACTCAATATCATCGCTTTGATCATGCAAGAGTTCTACATCTCTGGTCAACTAGGTACCCTGGACAGAGAGAAAATCGAAAAAGAGTACGCGAGAGCTAACTCTGTCTTACAGTACATGTCGAGTACCATAGATGACTTTAGAACCTTTTTTAAACATAATGATGAAGGAGAACTCTTCGAGATAAAAATGGCTATTGACTCTGTGATGACCCTGATTTCCAAGACAATGGAACATAACCACATTACCATCAATGTTGAGATAGAGGATGATCTTAAAGTCTTTGGGCACAAAAATGAGTTTGTTCAGGCACTCATAAATCTTCTCAACAATGCTCGTGAAGCTATAATGAGTCAAAAGCTGGAAAGTGGTTACATCAACATTACAGCATATAGTGATGGTGAAATGACTCATGTCAGAGTCCAAGACAATGGTGGTGGCATAGCGGTAGATGATATTGAACAGATCTTTGAGCCTTACTTCACTACTAAACACCAAACGCAGGGAACAGGGCTAGGTCTCTATATGACGCATCAAATCATAGTAAATAATATGAATGGTTCTATACATGCTGAAAACAGTGGAGATGGAACATGTTTTTGTATGGAGTTACCACTAAAAGTGGCAGAAGAGACTAAGAGCTAAATCGCTCTTAGTTTTGACAATTAGTCGTTGTAGAAATCACGTAGAGCACGGATGATAACAGCATTTTTAGAGATACTCTCTGATTTTGCGTTGTCATCAACTAACTCATAAAGGTCTAGTGGAAGAGAGATAGAGAATGTTTTTGTCTCGATCTTTTTCTTTTTAGAGATCAACGCTGTTACATTAGTAAGAAGCTCAATGATCTTTTTAGTGTCAATAGGCTTCTGGATAAAACTGTTAACACCAATCTCGATAGACTCAGAGATCTTTTGAATGTCGTTTGATGCAGAGATAACAATGATGATCTGTGTTGGGTTGATCTCACGAATACGACGTGCAAGCTCAATACCATCCATCTCTGGCATGATGATGTCAACAAAAACGATGTCTGGTGCAGCTTTTGAGTACATCTCAAGCGCCTCTTTACCGTTGAATGCTGAACTAACATCTGAGAAAAAGTTCTTAAATGTTGAACTCAATAGCTCGTTGGCTACTTTTTCATCTTCAACAACCATTGCTGTCATTTTTTTTGTCTGCTCTGTAAGTTGTACCAAATCTACGTTTGCCATAGGGTTCCTTTTTATTTTGTTAGTATTCTAACAATGTTTTTTGTTGTTGTAATTATAAAATGTTAATGTTATTTTTAACTTAAACAACAGTATTTAATTATGTTAATTGATTTTTTTGCTATATTTCTCATATAAAATACTTTATTTGCCCAAGAGTAGGGGAGATATTAAACTGATAAAGCAGGGTGTCTATTTAAGAATTACTCTTGATTTTCATTAAAAAATTAAGAAATTGATATTTCTGTTTACTATTTAGTCATATTTTTTAAACTGTTCTAGCCACTCTACAGCATCTTCGTTGACATGTTCTTTCTGTTTTAACAAAGTACCAATGATATTTTTAAGAGTCTCTTCATCCATAAATACTAATAGATCAGGGTTGATTTGTGTTGTAGGGACACCATTCCCATAACTGTTTAATAAGGTCTGTATATCTTGTATAAGCTCTTCTTTGCTACTACCCATCTACAAGGTCTCCTCTGTAGGACCCATATAACGTTGACGCGGACGCGCTATTTTCATCTCTTTATCATGCTTGAGTTCTGACCACTGTGCAATCCAGCCTACAGTACGTCCTATCACAAAGATGTTGGTAAACATGTTTTTAGGAATATTTAGTGCTGTTAAGATCAATCCTGAGTAAAAATCTATATTAGGATATAGATTACGTTTTATAAAGTACTCGTCACTTAACGCCACCTCTTCGATCTTTCTGGCAATAGCCAAAAGTTCGCTGTTAACACCCAGATCACCTTCAAGTTCATCCAAAAGTGACTTTAAAATTTTCGCACGAGGGTCAAAGTTTTTGTAAACACGGTGTCCAAAACCCATTAGTTTGAAATCATCATCCGGGTTTTTCGCCCGAGCGATAAAGTCATCAACATTGTCTAAAGAACCTATGTATTCCAACTGCGCAATAACGGACTCATTGGCCCCACCATGCGCACGACCCCATAAAGCATCAATACCGGCAGAGATCGCAGCATAAGGGTGTGCACCGGTAGATGCTACACCGCGTACAGTAGAAGTAGATGCATTTTGTTCATGGTCTGCATGCAGGGTAAAAATAGTGTCTAAGGCCCGTACTTCTACCTCAGGGATCTCAAGGTCCTCTCCAGGATAAGCACGCATCATATAGAGAAAGTTTTCTGTAAAAGAACGCTCAATATCTGGGTAAATAAAAGGTATGCCTAAGGTACGACGGTATGCAAAAGCCGCCAAAGTAGGGATCTTGGCAAGAAGTCGGCGTGACATGATCTGGTAGTCACAATCATCTTTTAGGTTGATATGTTCAAAATGAAAAGCAGAAAGTGCAGCGACTGCAGAAGACATCATCGCCATAGGGTGTGCTTGGTCTGGAAAGGCATAAAAGAGGTTTTTAAGTCCCTCATGCACAAAAGCACGCTTACGGATCTCCATGTCGAAAGTTATAAGCTCATCTTGGTGGGGCAGGTGACCTTCCAGAAGTAAAAAGCAGGTGTCAAGGTAGCTTTTTTTGTTTGCCAGATCTTCTATGGCATATCCTCTATAACGGAGTTCACCCTTACCACCATCAATAAAAGTGATGTCAGAACTACAACTTGCGGTAGCAGTAAAACCAGGATCATAGGTAAACATACCTGTCTCACCATACAGTTTACGAATATCAATAACATCAGGCCCTTTTGTAGGACTCAATATAGGAAATTCATAGCTCTTGTTATTACGGTTGTCAATTAAAGTAACTGTTGCCATCTTCACTCCTTTTCTCTATTTCATAATACTAAATTATCACACTTACAGTAACAATGCCCTAAAACATAAGTAGTTTACTCA
>JALWKG010000265.1 GCA_027081565.1 Helicobacteraceae bacterium | reverse complement strand
CTCGAAGTGTGTCGACTGCATATTTTCCACTGCTGCTGGAAAACATCACCTCACCACTTACATTGTCTGTAAAATTAAAGCCAAGTCCCAGACTCCACCCGGTACGTTCATTTAAAACAAGCTGTGCATTTTTTTTGAAATTCAAAGTTGTCGAAGCAACATAATAAGGCGCAAAATAGACCTCAAACTGCTGTTCTCGGATCTTTTCTGCATGTGTGTTAATAGTTATTAGCATCAGTAAGAGTGGTATAAAAGAGAAATATTTCATAATATGTACCTAATGTATAGGAGCGACTATCGTACCGACCGCTTAAGCTCCTACAAAAATAAAATGGATAATACCATGATTTTTCTAAGGAGTACCCACACCTTTTTCTATATAAGGAGTAACTGTGTTACACAATAATATTTTACTTTTGTGATTTTACATTGTTATCTTATTATTGTAAACTAGATAGATTATACTAACAACACTAATCACTATAAAACTGTTAATCATTGATATGTAAGGAGTAATGGTGAAAACAGAGACATTGACACTTTTTAAGACAGAGCCGTTACAAGCCTCACAACTCACGCATCTTAAAACATCTCAAAACTTACTGATACAGGTTTTTACTGCACTTCATGACGACCTCCCTCATCTCCAACAACTTCTAGATACCATACACCAAGAGCTTCCTTTTGCCACAGTAATAGGAGCTACTACTGATGGGGAGATAGAGTCTGGTAACGTCTACACCAACTCTACTGTCATCGCCTTTAGCAGTTTTGAAGTCACACAACTCTCTTCTACTTTGGTAGAAGGTACTCAAGAAACAGATCTGGCACAACAACTTGTAAAAAACATACTAACAGAGAGTACCAAACTCATCATCACCTTTAGTAATGGCACCTCTAATGGTGAAGCCTATCTTTCCGGTATCCATGCTATCGCACCTGACACACCTGTAGCCGGTGGTATGGCTGGAGACAACGCCACTTTTAAACAGACCTATGTCATACATGGACGAAACATCATCGCCAACGGTGCTGTAGGTGTCAGTTTAAATTCAGACCAACTCCAAGTCGAGACCAATTACAGTTTTGAGTGGCAACCCCTTGGCAAAGCCATGACGGTGACTAAGGTGAAACAAAACCGCGTCTACGAGATCGACCATATGCCGGCGACTAAAGCTTATGGCAAGTACCTTGGTAAAGAGATCGAAGATGCCTTGCCAAATATCGGCATAGAATTTCCCTTGCTGTTACAGCGTAATGGACACTTCTATGCACGTGCTGCTGTTGGAAAGTTTGATGATGGGTCCCTCGTCTTTGCGGGAAACCTCAATCTTGGAGACAAGGTCTCTCTCGGGTTTGCAGATATTAACCAGGTACTCCATAACTCCCTTCAAAAAGTACAAAAATATACCCAAAAGAACATAGAGACATTTTTTCTCTACTCCTGTATGGCACGCCGAAGATTTATGAGTGATATCATCCATACCGAAATAGAACCTTATGCGGAGATCGCGCCTACTGCAGGTTTTTTTACTTATGGAGAGTTTTACCACCATAAAGGTGAAAACTATCTCTTCAATGAGACCCTTACCTTTGTAGCACTCAGTGAAAACATTGAACAACACATCAGTCCAAAAGTGTTACACAACAGCCATGCCAACAGCGATTTCAGTCGTACTTTTCGAGCATTGAGCCACCTTTTTAAAACAACACAAAAAGAGTATGAGTTCAATCAGGAACTTTTAAATACTGTTGTAGAAATAGGACGTATCGGCTATTTTGTTCAAAACCATATTCGTGACAGCATCCATTTTTCAGGTATTGCTGAAGAGCTTTTTGGTGTTGTAGAAGAGACAACTCCACTTAGAAGCTATTATGTATTGATGGTATTACTCCGAAAACGGCTTCATCCAAACGACCGTAAAAATGTCATTAAAGTCTTGCATGAAGCAAGTAAAAAACAAACTGGATATGAACTCACATGCCGTTTCAACCTAGCTGATAACACTACAAGATATATTAAGATCATCACCCATCTAAACTTTAATAGTGAGGGTATACTAGAACGTACTGTTGGGACTATATATGACCTTAGTGAACTTAAAAAAGAGCAAGAACGCCATGCAGAACTCTCTTTTCTTGTTGAGAACACAGTCAATGAAGTTTATGTCATAGATACTGCAACCTTAAAGTACCTCTATGTCAACACAAAAGCAGTAGAGACATTAGGATTTGAAAAAGAGAAGTTTCAACAAATGGATATTTATGACATTAATCCAGAAATCACAACAGAACAGGTTGAATCACTCAGAACATACCTTGAGAAACTCGAAGTTGTCACTAATGAGAGCCTGCACCGAAGAGTTGATGGGAGTACCTATCCTACACGTTCTCAGATCTATCATACCCATTACTTTGGAAGTGATGCCTATGTCATCTTTTCTACCGACATCACAAAAGAGCGAGAACGAGAGGCCAATGAGCAGGCACTAAAAGAGACCTTGGAAAATGTTCTTGACTACAGCAGTACCCTCTTTTTACTGACTCGTAAAACTAAAATGGTTCATGCCAACAAAGCACTTTTAGAGTTTTTTGGTGTCAAAAGTCTAGAACAATTAAGGCAAAAGTTTCACTGCGTTATGGATATTTTTGAAGAGGAGGAGCACTACTTCTCAGCCAAGGAGGTAGAGAGTGATGAAAAAGGGTGCCCCTGTATCTCTACCATCAAAGACAAAGACATTCTAGGAGTTGTCATTCATGCTGCCTCCCAGCAAAAAAGAGTGCTCAAACTCAACCTGAGTGAGCTACCTAATGAAAGCTTTTTGATCTCCATGACAGATGTCACTGAGATAGAACAGCAGGCCAAACGCTTTGAGTATGAGGCCAACCATGACAAACTTACCGGTGCCTACAATAGAAGTTATCTGGAGTACATATACCAAAAGCACTTAGATGCCCATGCTAGAGAGGGTACTGACTGTGCTTTTATCTTGTTAGATATAGATGACTTTAAATTGGTCAATGATAACTATGGACACCTCACAGGAGACCGTGTGCTTATCTTACTTAGTAATATCATCACTCACAAGATCCGTCGCGACGATGTTTTTGTACGTTGGGGTGGCGAAGAGTTTTTACTGCTGCTACCACAGACATCCCAAGAAAA
>JALWKG010000264.1 GCA_027081565.1 Helicobacteraceae bacterium | reverse complement strand
TCTGCCGCCGTATAGGTGAAGTCTCACGAACGACATACTATCCTGAAGTCAGTGTAGTGCATGAGTACAAAAAAGGCTCATATTTTAACCGCCGGCTTTTCAAACATCATATTGTCTCTGCGTTGAAATACTTCAATAAATGGGGATGGTTCTTTGACAAAAAAAGAGCAGTTCGTAATAAGCAGTGTTTGACAGACCTTGAGTCTTTAGGCGGTAAAGAGTAAACTGTCCACTAATTACGCGAAGCATCATTTTAATATGATAGTGTGCGTCATTTATGTCTGTAATGCTGTTGCTTCAAGTTCATTCACATAATCCATCTTTTTAACCCATATTTATAGAGGAGTCTTGGTCCTCTCAAAAGTGGATAGAGAAAGTTCAGTTTTTCGGGTAGTTGGTAATAGATGTAGTCTACACTTGAGGGTTTGAACGTAGCCAGAAAGAGTGCAAGTAGGCGATTTTGTTTGGTGTGGTTTAACTGTTGTAAAAAGAGGTACCGTATTTTCTTCTTTTGGGGCTCTGCCAAAGTAGTAAAATCTTCGCCAAAATAGTGCAGTACTGTGTGCAGAAGTTTCTCTATATGGGGCGAGCGTCTCTCTGTTATCTGATCTGGCAATGGTGTGTGGTAAAGCTCTTTACTCATGAGTAGGGCTAAAAGCAGTGCATCGGAGACTTCGATCTTGTCAGCTGTCTCTAAAACACGTTCGAGATCAAGAGCTGTACTGTTTCGGACAAGGCGGTCGATGTCGCAGAGCCATTTTAGCTGTTCGAAGAGATGTTTGGTGGCATGCAGTGAGAGGTAAAGCAGGTTGTCTTCGGGAGAGAGTATAGTTACCGGGTGTTTTTGCAGGATAACTGCTCTGGCATTTTGATGAAGTGTTTCAAACTCCAAGGGCATTTTGTGGCGTACAGGAAAGAGTTTCCAGTGAAGTTCGACCATGATTTTCTTGGTGTGATGCAAAAAAGTGAAGTCGTTGTCTAAGGCTATGAATCCACTGTTTGAGAGCAGACTGAGGGGCAGTGAACTTTGAAAGCCACGTTCCAGCAATATGTTGGCAATGGCCAACAGATCATGTTCAGAGACCAAGATATCAAGATCACTTATTTGGCGTTTGGTGACGTCCTGATAGAGTTCTTGTGCGAGGGCTGGACCTTTGATGCTGATGTAGGGCAGTGCATTTTTCTCCAAGATCCTGGTGAGTTGGATAAGCTCTGCTCCAAGTTTTATGTTCTCAAAGATAATCTCTTCATTCAGTGCTTCTGTCTGTGTCAGGCAGTTATGTGGTATAAGGTTTCTGTGGCGTGAAAAGATGGTGTATAGCTGCGGTATTAATGCATGGTGGTAGGCCATGTTTAAGAGTGCTTCCCAATCGTCTGTCTCCTCTATATGTTTTAAAAGTTCAGCGATTTTTTGAGGCCTCTGTTTTGACTGTGTTGCTTCGAGTAAGAATAGGTCATTAAGTGGAAAAGTGAGATCGTTTTGGCAGGTTTTCATAGCTTTAATTATACTTAAAGGCACCTCTTATAATGCTTCATAACAAGATTTAAACTTATTTGGCTAGAATATAATACTAAAAAAAACTATTATATATGAGTGAAAATGTTAAAAAACCTACTTATAGCAGTATTACTTTCTTTTCTTTTTTTCTCTGGTTGCAGTATGAAAGAGTACACGCTCTTTCAAGATGATAACCGTTCGGAAGAACCTACTGATATCAATGAGACTGTCTACCATGACGAGATGGTTTTTGAAAATAAGATCCAACCCAATGACCGTGTCGGGATCATGGTCTATAACCAGTCGGGTGCAGGTCCCGGACAGTTGACCTCTATGATCAGTTCACGTGGTTCTCAGCCGGGAAATGTAGGTCAGGATGAGGCAAAAGGTCTTCTTGTCACTCAGGAAGGAACGGTACGTTTGCCACTTATTGGAAGTATAGAGATCAAGGGAATGACAGAAGATCAAGCTGCAGAGTTCTTGATGGAAGAGTATGGCAAATACCTTCGTAACCCTTATGTAACGGTTGAAATCATGAACCAGCGTATTTTTGTACTCGGTGAGGTTAAGCATCCGGGTGTTGTTCCGGTGACTAACGGAACCATGAACCTCATAGAGGCAATTGCACGAACGGGTGATCTTACTGATTATGCAGAGCGTCGAGGTATTTTGGTGTTACGTGGTGACCTGCGTCATCCTGATGTACGTATGATCGATCTGACCCATATGTCGACTATTGAGATCTCTAGTCTCTACCTAAAGCCAAATGACATCATCTATGTACAACCGCGTGCCTCCAAAGGACGTAAAATTGCCTTTGATGAGATCTCTCCGCCTTTTCAACTGGTCTCTTCGATCTTAGCACCATTTGTCAATATTACCTATCTTGCGAAAGCGTGGAATTATTAAGTATGAATGAAACATCAATTAACTCGCAAAATAATATCGATGAAGATGAGATCGATCTTAAAGAAGTCTTTAGCACCTTAAATCGTTATAAATACTCTATTCTAGCCATTGCCATCGCCTTTACTCTTGGTGCAGCGATATTTGCTTATTTTAAGCCTAATGTCTATGAAGCGACAACAACCTTACAACTCGAAGAAGAAAACCGTTGGGGTGGTGGCAACAGCGGAGATATGATGAACCTCGCCTTAAGTGGTGGTGGCTCAAATCTTGATAATGAACAGTACATCTTAAAGTCACGCTTTCTTTCAGAACGTGTGTTGCGTGAGCTAGATATCGGTACACGTTACTTTTCCAAGCATAACTTACGTACCATAGAACTCTATCGAACAGCCCCTTTTGTTGTTGTTACTAAACTGCTAGACACTTCTCTTGAAGGTACTAAGTTTACTTTGGAGATTTTGGATGCAGAACACTTTATACTGCGTATGACCCCTGTCATAGGGGTGAAAGAAAAAGTACTTAGATCATTGGGGCTTATAGATGCACCTAGTGACCAACCTTCTTCGTATAAACAAGAGCACAAGTTTGGTGATGAGATTGTAACAGAGTGGTTTACATTGACGATCAACAAAGTGTTTGACCTGAGTGAAAAAGAGTACTCATTTTCTATTACACCTAACCGAAATATGGCAAAGTTTATTCAGAAAGGGATTTCAACTTCGTTGGTCTCCCAGTCTGGAACGATTTTGAAAATTGATTT
>JALWKG010000263.1 GCA_027081565.1 Helicobacteraceae bacterium | reverse complement strand
CATCTTCTGTACTGGGTTGGGCGATCACAGCCTTTTTATTAAGTAAGTTTGTTCCAGAAGGTCAACCACACTTCGATGCAGAGAGTGATGACATTCCAAAGATGAAAGATGGTGGTCAAGTGGTCATTTACTTAGGTGTCTTTACTATTGTCTCTGCTGTACTAGGGCATCAATTTTTCCACTTCCCTGCAATGTGGGGAATGATGTTTGGTCTAGGTGTACTTAAACTGTACGCATATACATTGAACCAGAAAGAGGGGAGTGAAGGCTTTGATATCTATGTCAACATGCAAAAACTGGAAAACGATACACTGCTTTTCTTCTTTGGTATTTTGTCTATGGTTGGAGCACTTCACTTCCTCGGTTTCTTGGCATACCTACATGACCTCTATGGTATCATCGGTGCAACAGCATCAAACGTCGGTGTTGGTTTCCTCTCAGCAGTGGTTGATAATGTACCGGTTATGAGTGCGATCTTAAAAGCGAATCCTGACATGGAACTGGCACAGTGGATGTTGGTCACTTTGACTGCAGGTATTGGTGGTTCATTGATCAGTTTTGGTTCAGCTGCTGGTGTTGGTGTTATGGGGCGTCTTCGTGGTATTTATACCTTCGGGTCTCACCTGAAATACTCATGGACGATTTTAGTGGGATATTTGTCTGCGATCGCTGTTTGGTATCTACAATTTGAAGTACTTGGCTGGTATATACAACACTAACGACACTTTTTACGCGCTCATGACTCTGGTTATGAGCGTGGCACTTTCATTCTTTAAAACTACTCTATTATTAATACTCTTATTGTATAATCGCATATTCATTTAGCACAAACATGTGCACTATAAAGGTACCCTCTTGAAAAAAGTTAGTATTATCGTACTGGACTTCGGTTCTCAGTACACACAACTCATTGCACGTCGTATGCGTGAAGAGAAGATCTACTGTGAGATTCTTCCGTACCACACTAAAATCGATGCTATTAAAGCAAAAAACCCACAAGGTATCATTCTCAGCGGTGGTCCCTCTTCTGTTTATAACGAAGATGCTTATGAGGTAGACCAAGGTGTCTACGACATGGGTATCCCTGTTCTTGGTATCTGTTATGGTATGCAGCGTATCGCGGTTGATTTTGGCGGTTCAGTGATCCGTTCTGATCACCACGAATATGGTAAAGCAGAGTTAGAGATCGTCAAAGAATCTGCACTTTTTGATGGTGTTGACAACGGTACTACTGTTTGGATGAGTCACAGTGACAAGGTAGACGAGCTTCCAGAAGGTTTTGAGCCTATCGCTATCTCTGCAAACTCTCCTTATGCCGCGATCGCAAACATCGAAAAACATGTTTATGCAATGCAGTTTCACCCTGAGGTAAACCACTCTCAAGAGGGTTACTTAATGCTTCGTAACTTCGCACGCAAGATCTGTGGTGTGACAGAGAAGTGGGAGATGGGTCACTTCTTAAAAGAGCAGATCCAGATCATTCGTGAAAAAGTGGGAGATGGCAAAGTACTTTGTGGACTAAGTGGCGGTGTTGACTCTTCTGTTGTCGCGGCACTTCTTTATGAAGCGATCGGTGATCAACTGATCCCTGTGTTTGTAGACAATGGTCTTCTTCGTAAGGGAGAGCGTGAGCAGGTTGAGCAAGTCTTTAAGATTAACCTTAAAGTGCCTTTGGTAACCATAGATGCTGTTGACAGTTTCCTTGACAAACTAAAAGGTGTTTCTGATCCTGAAACAAAACGTAAGATCATTGGTCATACGTTTATAGAAGAGTTTGAAAAAGAGGCGAAGAAGCATGAAGGAATTAAGTTCTTGGCACAAGGTACGCTTTACCCTGATGTTATTGAGTCTATCTCTGTAAATGGTCCTTCTGAAGTGATAAAGTCTCATCATAATGTGGGTGGACTTCCTGACTGGATGGACTTCGAACTGATCGAACCATTACGTGAACTTTTCAAAGATGAAGTCCGTAAGATGGGTCTGGAGTTGGGATTACCAGAAGGTATGATCAACCGTCATCCATTCCCTGGACCAGGTCTTGCTATCCGTATTATGGGTGATGTTAATCCTGCTGATCTGGACTTGCTTCGTGAAGCTGATGTTATCTTGCTTGACGAACTTAAAGCAAGTGGTTACTACGCACGTACATGGCAGGCATTTGCTGTTTTATTGAATGTAAAATCTGTTGGTGTTATGGGTGATAACCGTACGTATGACAACACTGTTTGTGTTCGTGTTGTTGAGGCTGTTGATGGTATGACGGCTACTTTTGCACATCTTCCACATGATCTTCTTGAGAGAATCTCTCGTCGTATTATTAATGAGGTTGATGGGATCAACCGCGTGGTCTACGACATAAGCTCGAAGCCGCCAGCAACAATCGAATGGGAATAGAGTAAAAAACGGCGATTTCGGCACACCTTGCATATAAGTATGCCACTCCACGCACTCCAGTGCGCTATCGGACAGACGTTTACACAATCTGTACCAAACTCACCGTTTTTTGCAAAACAAGCTTTTATAAAGACGTAAAAAGTGTCCCCACTATCGTCTATACAGTCGCTGTTGTAATAAGAAGTCAAAAATTAATCGTTAAAAGTACTTCGTCCAACCAGTCCCACTGAACAGAGTTTAAAGAAGGAAGCCTCTTGAAAAACATCTATCTCTTCTCCAAAACAGCTCACCCCGATGTTACTCATGTCCCCATATTAAACACCACTTTTTTACAACCGAATATAGATTTTAGTAACTATGATGCTATTGTGTTAACGTCTAAACAAGCAGTAACAGCCCTAGAGAAGATCTCACCAAAATGGAGAAAGATACCTGCACTCAGTATTGCCTCTAAAACAGAAGCGATGGTACGTGATGCTGGAGGTCTGTTGTTGGAGAAGGGTGATGGTTATGGTGATTCTCTTGATGACATTATTGCTAAGAAGTATGCTGCCTACCGTTGGTTATATCCCCGTCCAAAGGTCGTTGCGTCCAACTTTAAAGAGCGTGTAAAGGAAGGTGGTGTTGATATAGATGATGTTGTTGTTTATGAGACTTCATGTAACGAGACTTGTCAAAATATTGATCTTCCTGACGATGCTACACTGATTTTTACATCACCCTTTACAATTGAGTGCTTTTTAAAGTTCTACACATTTAAAAGTAGTTACAAG
>JALWKG010000262.1 GCA_027081565.1 Helicobacteraceae bacterium | reverse complement strand
CATCAATAACCTCTTTGACGGAGTGTTCAAAATAGTGTAACCGTTGTATCTTGGTAATGTTTTGAAGATAAACTTTTGGCAACGCGGTGGACTCTTGAACCTCAAGAAGGTTGACCACACTCTTTTTAACCTGCAGGAGATAACTGCCTTGACTGAAGTGTTCACATTTTGAAGGGATAAGCTGTTCATCTTTAAGGACCAGTTTGTCATCAGTGATACTACAAAGAAGTTTACTGATCAAAGTAACACTTTTTTTACTACTCACTAAAAAGATCTGCTCTTTGTGTGAGACCCTGCGTTCCAGCTCTTCAAAAAAATCTCTGTCTGCTTCAGAGAAATATTCTATACTGAAGTCTGTCCCATCCACTTGAAGTGCTCGTAGAACATAGGCTTTAAAAGGCTGGTTCTGTGTGAATATATTACCAATAAAATAGACTCTTCTTTTCAACGGTCGCTCCCTGAATTAAGGCTGTACAAGAAGTATAACACAATGAAAAAAACAGATAAATCTTTCAAAACCCATCTGTTTTTATAAAATCACTCAGAGAGAACGATCTCCCTCCTTTAGGCAGGTACAAGGGGCTAATTGCTTTGTGTCAGCCCTTTTTAAACCCTATATAGATATAATCGCAAAATTTTAATAATAAATATAATGAGGTAGCATGGATTACAAAGAGACACTGTTATTGCCAAAAACAGACTTTCCAATGCGTGGAAATCTTGTTCAAAACGAGCCAAAGCGTTATGCGTCTTGGGACGAGAACAAGATCTATGAGAAGATGAAAAAAAACCGTGAAGGTGCTACACCTTTTACTTTACATGATGGGCCACCGTATGCTAACGGACATATTCACATCGGTCATGCCCTCAACAAGGTCTTAAAAGACATCATCATCAAGTTTAACTACTTCAACAACAAGTCGGTGCGTTTTACACCGGGTTGGGACTGTCATGGTCTACCGATAGAGCAGCAAGTCGAAAAAAAGCTTGGTGGTAAAAAGAAAAAAGAGCTTTTGAATACCGGTGAAGTGCGTAAACTATGTCGTGAGCATGCCGCGAAGTTTGTTGATGTGCAGCGTTCAGAGTTTAAGACACTTGGTATCTTAGCTGACTGGGAAAAGCCTTACTTGACTATGGACTACAAGTTCGAAGCAAATATCTACCGTACTTTATGTGATGTAGCTAAAAAAGGTCTTCTTATCGAGCGTTCCAAGCCGGTCTACTGGTCATGGGCGGAGCGTACGGCTCTAGCTGAGGCAGAAGTAGAGTACGAAGACAAAGAGTCTCACTCCATCTATGTAGCGTTTGAACTCAGTGATGAGTCAAAAGTGCGTATGGGTATCGAAGGTAAAGCTGGTCTGGTTATCTGGACAACAACGCCTTGGACGCTACCAGCAAACACAGGAATCTCCCTGAACCCTGAAGAGAAGTATGTGCGTACCAGTGATGGTTATATTGTCGCTGAAAAACTTTACCAAGAGAACATTGACAATGGCATATTCTCTGGTGAAGTAGTACAGACCTTTGATGCAACACAGTTTGAAAATCTTCATGCTGTGAACCCACTAAACGGGCGTTCTTCTCACATCGTTTTAGGTGAGCATGTCTTGATGGAAAATGGTACGGGTTGTGTTCATACTGCTCCGGGTCATGGTGAAGATGACTATCGTGTTGGTCTGAAGTACAACCTTGAAGTGGTGATGCCAGTTGATGAGACAGGTTGTTTTGATAACACAGTTGTACGTGACAGACTTTTCCCTAATCCAGAAGAGTTTGTAGGCAAGCACATTTTTAAGTCAAATGACGCCATCTTAGAACTTCTAGGCGATGCACTCCTTAAGCAGAGTAAGTTTGTTCACTCATACCCACACTGCTGGCGTTCACATACGCCACTGATCTTCCGTGCAACAAAACAGTGGTTTATCTCTGTTGATGCCAAGCCTGAGGGTGAAGAGAAGACGCTGCGTGAGATCGCACTGGAAGAAGTTGAAAAAACTGACTTCTATCCAGAGACAGGCCGTAAGCGTCTGACTTCTATGGTAGAGAACCGTCCAGACTGGTGTATCTCTCGTCAACGTGACTGGGGAGTGCCTATTGCACTTTTCCGTGTCAAGGCGACAGGTGAGGTTATCTTGGACGAGAAGGTCCTTAACTTCGTGGCGATGGTCTTTGAAATGCAAGGTTCAGATGCTTGGTACACAATGGACACAGCACAACTGCTTTATCCTGGTTCAGGTTACAAGCCAGAAGAGTTAGAGAAAGTAACGGACATCTTGGATGTATGGTTCGACTCTGGTTCTACTTGGAATGCGGTGCTTAAGTCTCGTAACTATGATGCAGGTAAGTATCCGACTGACCTTTATGTAGAGGGCTCTGACCAACATCGCGGTTGGTTCCAGTCTTCTCTTTTCTTGAGTGCAGCAGTGCAGTCAAAAGCACCTTACAAAGGGATCTTGACTCATGGTTTCACGGTAGACGCCAAGGGTGAAAAGATGTCTAAGTCCAAGGGTAACGTTGTTGCTCCTGAGAAGGTCATCAAGCAGTATGGTTCAGAGATCTTGCGTTTTTGGGTTGCTATGAGTGACTACCAGACAGACTTGAAGATCTCTGATGAGATCTTGAAGCAGATCGCAGAGCAGTACCGTAAACTTCGTAATACCTTTAGATTTTTACTTGCAAACATTGATGATCTTGAAACCATTATGCCTTATGCCGAGATGGGTGAGGTTGATCGTTGGATCGTCTCTAAAGCTCAGGTCACTTTTGATGAGACCCATAAACTATTCAGCGAATACAACTTCGTTGGTGGTATGAGTGTTCTTAACAACTTCGTGGTGAACGAGTTGAGTGGTATCTTTATGGACATCACTAAAGACAGACTCTACTGTGATGCAAAAGATGATGCGCATCGTCGTGCCTCTCAGAGTGCTATGGCGATGATCGCTAACTCTCTTTTGGGTCTGATCGCACCGATCTTGACCTATACAGCAGATGAGATCATGGAGAGTGCTCCAGCCGTTATAAAAGGCGATGCAGAAGATATCTTTGACTTTTTATATCAGCCGATAGATGTGGAGTATGCACTTTTCGAAGCTGAGTATATGATCAAAGCGCGTGAAGGTTTCTCTGAGATCGTAGATGGTCTGAAAAAAGAGAAAACCATCAAGGCAACACTGGAA
>JALWKG010000261.1 GCA_027081565.1 Helicobacteraceae bacterium | reverse complement strand
TTTTTCACTCCTGATACTCCTGCTTAACTTTGGTTGCAGTAATGACTCCTCAGATCTTGACCTAGTCACAACTAACAACAATATGATGATCGTTCGTGTTGCTTTTACAAATGAAAGTTTTGTCGAAGATGAAGCACGTTGGCAACAGAAGATCTTTGGTAAAGAGACTGGAGAGCTCAACCACTATTACAATGAGATCTCATCAGGACAGTTTCAATTCATCCCTGTGGCCGATGCTGGTCTAGTTCACAATGGTGTAACGACCTTGGCTATGAACGTGCTTCATCCTAACCCCAGAACCACAGACCCAGAGTTTGAAAATGATCTCAAAGCTAAAGTCCATCCTCTTTTACAAGGTGCTCTTGAACAGATCGCTGCTGATGGTTTTGACTTTAGCATCTATGACAAAAACAGTGATGGCAAGATCACACCCAACGAGCTTATCGTTACCTTTATTTTTGCAGGTCAAGAAGATGCTTATGGTGCCATTGCCAATCCTGACAAAGGTATCAGCACCAATGGTATTTGGGCACATCAGTGGTGTACAGAAGATCTTACAACAACAGTCAATGATGTCTCGATCATGTCTTGTGATGACAGTGGAAGCTATGCGGTGTTTGGAGAGCTGCATGGTGATCATGACGCTACTATTGGAATTATTGCCCATGAGCTTGGTCATGTTGCATTTGAGTTGCCAGACCTCTATTATGGTAGTGCCACACGTATCGGTTATTATGGTCTGATGTCTAACGGGAGTTGGGGACAGGCTTCTCTCGGTGGTTTGGCAGGCGACACACCAACCCATATGTGTGCCTGGAGCAAGCTCGACATCGGTTGGTACCGTCCTGTTCTTGTCCAAAACAGTAGTGAAGCGGCCACACTTTTCGACACCGGTTCCAACAGCTATAACATCTATAAAGTTCCTCTTGCCAACACGGTTAATGAATACTTTCTTTTAGAGAACAGAGGGACACGGGGTTATGACAGTGGGCTGAAAGTCATAGATGACAAAAGTACAGGCTATACGGGTGGCGTTGCTATTTGGCACATAGACGATGCGGTGATCGCAAAGTATCGTCCAACAAATGAAGTCAATAAAGATGCAGATCACAAGGGTGTAGACATCGAAGAAGCTAACGGTGCCAGTGTTGACACAGGTAATGGAGATCCTAGTCGTAACTTTTTTTACAGCGGTAACCAAAGTGATTTTACACCTGACACTGTTCCCAACACTAACGCGTATAATGGTTTAAGAAGTAATATTAGGATCACCAACATCTCTGAGGTCTCTAATGCCATGACCTTACAGATCTCAAACTAAAGGATTATTATGAGACTTTTTTTAACGCTTGTTTTATTAAACATTATCACTTTTGCAGCACCTGCTTATTCTGGTACACGTCAGTACACACAGCCTGATGGAACTGTTGTTCATTATACTATGCAAGGGGATGAGCATTTGCATTGGTTAGAGAGTGAAGATGGTGAGATCTTGCTTCATAATGAAAAGGGAGCATGTTTGGAATATGCCACCATCAAAGATGGCGACCTTAAAACTTCAGGTCAGCTTTATACCAAGAGGTCTCATCTCAACCGTGCTGCCGTTCAAGATAAGACCCGGATCAAAAAAGTGACCCAGAAAGAGTTACAGGCGCTCTACCAATACAAGCGAAGCACCACCCTTTCAAGGAAACATGGCCAACTAAAAAAAGCTTTTAGTAAAGAAAAGGAATAAACTTTTTAGTCTCTTTCATGTAGTCACGATAGGCTGCGTTTTCAACACACCACAAACGCTCTTCTCTCACGGCTTTAAGTGCTAACACCATCACCAATAAAATGAAACTGCTTATCTCAAGATAGTTTGGTGTCGAGACCACCATCCCTAAAGTCATCAACAACACTGAAGTATACATAGGATGACGCACCAAACGATAAGGCCCTGTTGTCACTAAAGCACATCCATCTTTAAGCTCAGGCCTAATGTTAAAGTTTCCCAACTTGTTATAGTTGATGGTCCAGAGACCAAAGAGTACACCCACTGTCAGTATGCTAAGCCCAAGCCAAGAGCTCAAGATCCCCTGAGATGAGACGGCCATGATACCAATCAAAAAAAACTGTGCAAACACCAAACTTTTAGAGTACATAAAACCCTCCTAATTCATCTTACAGATAATGTCGCCCACCTGCTGACCTAAAGAGTTGGCCACAACACTGCATTTAACTTTTAACAGGTAGCAGAGGTTTGTCCGAGGAGAAGGAGAAAGACACTCATAATTACCCATCCCTTTAGTGATGACCAAGTCTGCTGTGTCAAAAAGTCTTTGACTCTGGGCATTGGCACGTTCATAAGCAAATCCAGGGGTGTTGACACCACTGTCCACTAGATGGCATAGGCTCTCAAACCCTGCTTCTTTCGCCTCAAACATTGTGACATCGTTGATGATGGGATTACCCCGTACCATATAGTAGACCTCTAGTTTAGGATAAAGTGTCTGCAAGGTCTCTATACAGAGGTGATCAAAAATATGTTCTCCTACATTGTCTCCAATGTACAAAAGTGTTGTTGCCTTTTTTAAAGCAGTTTCAAGCAAAGCCATATCATCATGTGCAAAGTCAGTTTTAAAGATCTTTTCCAACTCTTCATGTAGATCAAAAGTCACCTCAGCTGCAAGGTCGATCACGTTACCGGATACAGCGATTTTAATAGCAGTTAAGAGTTTGTCTGAAGCGTCTTGAAGTTCTTGTCGCAGTTGGGGTATAAAACTTTTGGCTTTTTCAGTGGCATGTTCTTTGAGTTCAGCATAAAGATCGTCCATACCTGCAAGTTGGGCCATCTGCTCATAAACATCAGAGGCCACTTCAGGAGGCGACAGTTGGAAGTCAAAAGTCTCTCCTAAAGTTTCAACACGAGAGACAATACGTTTGCTCAAAATATCATCAGCTTTTATAGCCTCGCTGACACGGCGGCTTTGGTTAATGATACATTCAACACAGGCATTGTCAATATTCATGAAGTTCTACTTTGAATTATAAATTAGTAAGAGATACTTTGACAAAAAGACCAAAAGCATTTTTGTACTTCAGTGCCATTACGGGCAACAAGAGCTGAAGTGGACTTTGTCCACTTTAGTGTTAGTCAATAATAGTCTCAATCTCCAAAGAGTCCATCTCAACTTTTTTAGCTTTAGCAATACGATCCTCTTTAAGTTTCACAGAGAGATCAGCATCGGTCAAAGCCAAGATCTGCATGGCCAAATAAGCAGAGTTCATTGCGCCCGCTTTACCAATAGCAACAGTTGCCACAGGCATACCTGCTGGCATCTGGACAGTAGAAAGAAGGGCATCAATACCACTTAAAGCAGAAGCACTCATTGGAACACCAATAATAGGTTTCACTGTCTTAGAAGCCAAAACACCCGCAAGGTGTGCTGCCATACCTGCTGCAGCAATAAAAACCTGCGCCCCTTTTTTCTCTGCTGCGATAATATAATCTTTGGTGCGTTCTGGTGAACGGTGTGCTGAAGAGATGATGAGCTCATGGTGAACACCAAAAGCCTCCAATGTATCTGCACATGACTTCATAACTTCATAGTCGCTTTTACTTCCAATGATAATTGAAACAAATTTCATATTTTTCCCTCTTGGCGTATCGCCATTTTTAGTTTGCGGATTATAGCAAAAACTCTGTAATAGCACTACTGAGTTTAAGAATAGGCAAACTTTTTAAGAGTTAGTGTAAAATTACGCCAACCCTATAATAGAGATAACATGTTTAAAATATATTTACTTCTAGTACTTCCCCTCCTCTTGCTTGCTGAAAGTATCAGTCAAGATCTCTACGCCAAACCCAAACTCACAAGCAGCCAACTTTCTGAAAAACGAGAAGGAAGCTATTTTACCGGTCTGCCGATCTTAAACTATGATGCGGACAAAGGTATGGGTTACGGTGCCCGTGTCTACTGGCATGACAATGGTTCAAAGACATCTGAGCTTTTTGAGTATACCCCCTACAAGTATGAGATCTATGGCCAATTCCTCAAGTCCACCAATGGCTGGCAGTACCATGTCCTTCACTTCGATGCACCATACATAGGTGACTCTTTATTTCGTATTACGGGTGAATTTTTATACGAAAAAAACACTCAGGCCAACTACTTCGGAACCACGTCTGACTCTCTTGGACACCTTGATGACGCAACAGGTACCACCTACAAAACTGCCCAAGAGCAGCAAGAAGCGCTCGATGCACAAGGCAACAGGTACTTCAACCGTTTTTTACTTGAAAAGCCAAGAGCCGAGATCAACCTTGCACATGACTTTTTTGGCGGTTTGGTGCGTTTGACTGCTGGCATCAACTTCTCACACGCTTATATACAAACATATGAAAACACTACTATTAGCAACACTTTTTCCAAAGAGAACAAACTCTTCAACGACAGTAAAGATGGAACACTTATCGGTTCACAAGGGGGATGGGACAATGGCTTGAAACTGGCAGTAGTCTATGACTCTCGTGACTTCGCGCCCAACCCAAAAAATGGTAATGTATTTGACTTTACGCTCGGTCTTTATGGCAAAGCTCTAGGCAGTGACTATAACCATCAGCGCTACAACTTCTCCACACGGAATTTTTACACCCCAGACGCTGCGGACTTCATGACACTGGCATTTCGATGGGTCTACTCAGTACAGATAGGAGACACACCTTTTTACAGCAAAAACAGTATCGGTTTTGCAGATGAGTTCAAGTTTGGTCTCGGTGGTTTGAGAACTTTGAGAGGGTACCAACAAGACCGCTTTGTGGCCAATGTCAAGACCGTGGTCAACTTCGAACCACGTTTCAGTTTCTATGAGGCGCATACATACGGACAGACCTTTGAGTTCACGGCGGTACCCTTTGTAGATGCTGGTAAAGTCTTCGACGATATAAGTGAGACAGATCTTTCCGACTACAAATATACGCTTGGTGCAGGATTACGCATTGGCTGGAACCAAGCGACCATTATTATGATCGATTATGGGCAGAGTGTTGAAGACAGTGGTCTATATATCAACTTTGGACATATATTTTAACCTACCCTTTACTGCGGTGGAGACTGGTCAATACCCTCTGCGCCAATACGTAAAAATGTGTACTGTGGCAGTGTAATCGGCAGTTTAATAGGGTTGACGTTACCACTGTGTACACTCTCCCACTCTTTACCATTTTCAGCCAACAACTTTTTAAATGTGATGTAATAGGTCTCACCCTCTTTGACCACACTGCCGATCTCGTTATCAACCTCATCGATCTCAGTTCCAACAGGAGCCATGATCTCAACCTTGTCTCCCGGAAGTGTTTTATACTTACATAAGAAGTGCGTCCCCTCCGGTGTCACTATTCCACTCACCTGATGACTTCCCATCTGCATGGTAAAGTCCAAACTCTGCGTGTCATGTTTTTCAAAAGGACGGTTAATGAGATAAGCATCAGTAAATCCACGGTTTTGCATGGAGTGGATCTCATTTTGGTAACGCTCCGGCTGATAATCATCTTCATAATAGTCATCGATCGCCATACGATAAGCCTTGGCTGTAGTCGCAGCATAATATGAAGTCTTGGTACGTCCCTCGATCTTCACTGAGTCTACTGCACCAGAGTCCAAGATCTCTTTCATATGTGATGCAAGGTTCAAGTCTTTAGAGTTCATGATGTACGTACCGATGCCCGGGTCCTCTTCGAGTCTAAAGAGTGTACCTGTCTCAGGGTTAGCAGCATACATCTCATAAGGAAAACGACAATCATTGGCACAAGAACCACGGTTGGGAACACGACCACTCTGAAGGGTAGAGATCAGACAACGACCAGAGTAAGCAAAACACATAGAACCATGCACAAAGACCTCGAGTTCAAGTTCTGGCAGCTCTTTTTTGATCTCTGTCAGGTCACGAAGCGAGATCTCACGTGCAGTAATAATACGCTCTGCTCCCATATCATGATAGATCTGAGCATCAAGCACGTTCATGACGTTTGCCTGAGTGGAGAGGTGTTTTGGAATGTGCGGTGCGATCTCTTGAGAGAGTTTTAAGACCCCCGGTGTTGCAACGATCATCGCATCGGGGTTCAGGTCAGCCATCTTTTCGATGTGCTTTTTAAGCAGACCTAACTGCGAGTTAAAAGGAAAGCCATTGATGGTGGTGTAGACCTTTTTGCCTCTCTCATGGGCATACTTGATCCCCTCAGCATAATCCTCCATAGAGAACTCTTTACCCGAACGAATACGCAGAGAAAAGTGACTCACCCCGCCGTAAACAGCATCTGCACCGTAATCCAGTGCGATCTTTAATTTTTCCAAGTTACCCGCAGGTGACAACAACTCTACTTTTTTGTTCTGATTCATGGCAGACTCTTTATGATTGACATCTCTATATGTCATTATTTTGACGACATTTTACCCTATCAGCAAAGCGAGTGCAATTTTAAGAGTATAATTACAGCATATATTTATATGGAGTCTTCATGAAAGTTGACCTACACAACCATACTACCCTCTGTAACCACGCTGAAGGTACGGTAGATGCCTATGTTCAAGAAGCGATCAGACAAGAGATCGACGTCTACGGTTTTTCAGACCACGCACCTATGGACTTCGATCCCAAGTACCGTATGAACTTTGGGCAAATGGAGACTTATAAAAAATGGGTCATGGATGCCAGAGAGAAGTATGCTGAGCAGATAGAAATACTCTTTGGTTATGAGGTGGACTATCTTCCCGGTCATATGGATGAGCGTATCTTAAATGCAGAGGTGGACTACCTCATCGGTTCGGTGCACTTCATCAACGAGTGGGGCTTTGACAACCCTGAGTTCATCGGGCGTTATGAACATGAGGACATCGACACCATCTGGAAGAAGTACTTTAAACTCATCGAAGAGATGGCCAAGAGCGGATACTTCGACATCGTCGGACACCTTGATCTTATTAAAGTTTTTAAGTACCTGCCTAAAAGTGACATCGTTGAACTGGCCACACCGGCTCTCGAAGCGATCAAAAAAGCGGACATGGTGCTGGAGCTCAACGTCGCAGGATACCGAAAACCCTGTGCAGAGCCCTACCCTTCACCTTCACTTTTACAAAAAGCCTTTGAACTGGAGATCCCCATCACTTTTAGCTCCGACGCCCATAAACCTGAGCAGGTCGGACTTTTTAGAGAAGAGGTCGAGACCCTCGCCAAAGCAGTCGGTTACACAGAGTGCGCCTACTTCCAAAACCGCCAGCGAAAGATGGTCTCTTTTTAAACAGCCCTACCCTTGTGCAAAACGGAGCTTGTAACGGTACCCGTTATCTACATCGACACTATAATGACCTTTCAACTGTCTCGTAGAGAGGTTCTCTATGAGCAGGGTTCCCAAAGATCTTTTGGTTGAGAGGTACCCACTGCCGTTGTCCTCATATTGCAGCAGATAACCGCTATCATCAGCCTTTAGTGCTATCGTAATACGGGGTGAAGGTGTCTCCATAAAAGCGTGTTTGAGTGAGTTGGTAATGAGTTCGTTGAGTATCAGCGCAAGCGGTGTCAGTTCTGCGATATTAAGATGAAGCGTCTCATCACATTCCAGTTTGAAAGTAACTTCGCCATGCAAGGTCTTATAAGCCAAAACAAGGGCTTCAAGGTAGCTCTGCATCTCTACCTCTCCCGGCAGGTTGGATTTCTGCAACCGTTTATGGATCAGAGCGATCGCACCGATACGTTCGATCGTCTCCTGAAGATAATTTTTTGCCTCAGCTTCTTCAAGACGGTTTTTCTGCAGGGTCAAAATACTAATGATTGACTGCAGGTTGTTCTGGACACGGTGGGAAAGTTCTTTGAAAAGCAGCTCATTCTGTCGAAGTGTAAGCGTCATCTGGTTATAACGGTATGAAAGTGCAAAAGAGAAGATGCCCGCCTCGATCAGCAGTCCCGTCTCTATAAGCGCATGCAGATCTTCCTGTGAAGAGAAGAGATTAAAATACCCCAACAGCCCTGCAGTCACCGAGATCAGCAGCATCGTAAAAGCACTCAGATAAAACTGTGCAGCAACCTCTTTTTTGACCAGCGCCAGATAGAGTGCCACACCTAGGAGTACCGCAAGCACGGCAACAATATAGATGATGGCCGCTCCAATAAGCGGTGTACCGCCTACAGGCAGGATCGTCAGTGCAAAAAAGCCCATCAGTCCAAACTGCGTGTAGCGGTAATATTTCTCTGCCGATGGATGCAGCACAGAGAGGCCCAAAAAGTTTTTGCTGAACGACAGCAGAGCCATCACAGCCATCAGAAAAAAGCCGACCGGCACACCGTGCATACTGAACTCCAGCATCGTCTCATCGAGAGTGCCTGTGTAAAAGAGCATGATAATAAAGACTAAAAGATGAAAAAGGGCATAGTCTGCATAGCTCTTGTCACGGTTAAAGAGGTAATGACTGAAGTTATAAACAACGATCATCCCAAAGGCACCAAAAAAGAGCAAGTTTAGCGGATCGGTTGCAGCAGACTGTGCCGCCTGAAGGTTAAGAGAAAGGACGATTAACGTCAGGACTGTTTTAAACATGATATTTCCTTATGGACACCCGGATTTTATCCAAGTGTCGATTAGGGCACCTCTTTTTTGCCTTCTGAGGAGAGTTAGTGTTATAAAGATGCCCTGAAAGAGCATAATAAAATAAAAAGATGACAAAAGATGTCACAGCTTTAAAGCATTCACAGTAAAATGCCATTATGAATATTTTGATCGTAGAAGATGACTTCCTTATTGCCGTACAGATCACCGAGTGTCTTGAACGTCTCGGTCATAAGGTTGTGGGCAGTTTTACCAATGGGCACGATGCCTTAGAGTCACTCAAAGTGCAGAGACCCGACCTGGCCTTTATGGATATCGAACTCGAAGGGGCGATGGATGGCATACAGTGTGCCGGAGTTCTCAAAAACAAGTATGGTGTCGCTTCCATCTTCGTCACCTCCCATTACGAAAGCGACACCCTTGGTGCATCTATGGATGTCGCCCCGCTCAATTTCCTGCCCAAGCCCTTTGAGGACAGCAACATCGAAGCGGCCATCACCCTCGCCGAGGCAGCACTGAAAAAGGCACAGCCACAAGTTGCTTCCAGCTCTGACACTGCCCGTCTCGGCAGCTTCACCTTCAACTTCACCCACAACACGCTCAAAGATGATGGCGCACTTGTCTCCCTGACCAACAAAGAGACAGCGCTTGTCACACTGCTTTTCAAGAACCTCAGCAACACCGTCAGCAAAGAGATGATCCTCACTGAAGTCTATGACGGGAGTGCCTCTGATGACTCTCTCAGACGCCTCGTCAGCAGAACCCGGGAGAAGCTGCCTACTCTGTTGATTACTGCCTCACCAAAAAACGGCTACTACCTGCATACCATAGACTAAAGACTACTCCTAAATACCAAAGAGCTCTTCCATCTTCTCTTCGGTCCTCTTTTTGGCCTCCGAGATCTCTTTGAGTTCCTCAAAGAAGTGTTGATCCTGCTCTAAAGTCAAAAAGTGGTTCCGGCGCTCTTTGGTCTTGACATGTTCGATGATCACCTTCTTGTACCCGGCAGAACGCTTGAAGATCCAGTCCTTTTCCAGAACATCAGCATGGATCTTCTGCCACCGTTTCTGCGCCGTCACCTGACGCTGCGGTGTCAAAAAGAGCGGCAGGGCTTTGGCTTTGCGGCCATGATGAAGAAAGTCAAAAGGCTTCAGTGTGTTCTCCATGTGGTCAGCATAACTGTAGTTGTGGATGATGTTGGCCAACAGCTCTTCAGCACCCTCTTCATCCAAACGGGTCTTGAGCTGGTTGATGTTCTGCATCGCGGCGATAAGTTCCACCTTCATCTCCCGAAAGAGATCGACATAAGGAAGGTTCTTTTTCGAGACCGTACGCTGAAACTCATCGACCATCAGCGTGATCGGTGTCTCGTTCTCTCGTACCAACAGACGCTGATACAGGATGTTCATCACTGCTGTCAACAGTTTTTTGTCAAAGGCATCACTGCGCAGGACCACTACCTGTGAAGATTCCAACAGCGTCTTAAGATCTGCCTCACCCTCAAGCTCCTCTTTGGCGAAAAGCGCGACCAACCCTCTAAGGGAGAAGAGGACACCACCATTTCCCGATGCCGGAGAGCTGGTGTCGATCTCTTCATAAAAATGGGTCAGTTCATCTTCAAGCAGAGCAAGTCGCATCCTAAACTCCCTTATCAACCCCACACTCTTTTCATCAAGTGCTCCCTCTTCATACCACTCCATCAATAGCTCATCACTCAGACCCTCAGTGTAGGTACTTATATATGAGGTGAAGCGCTCCAAACTCTCTTTTGAGCGGCTAATTTTGTTAAAACTTACCGCATTTAAAGAGTAGCCCCTAAAAAACTGTTTCACATCACGCGTCAGATCTGCAAGATCGATTGTCAGACTGACAGCGTCATAGATACGCCCGGCCAAAGCGATCGCCGCCGAGGTCCAGAGGTCGTTTTTATCCTCATCCAGCAGTGCTTCGAGCGTATCCAGAAAGAGTGAACGCGACACCCCGGCGAACATATTGATCTTGGTACCCCAGGGAACACCCACCTCAACCACATCTTTCAAACGTCCGGCATCATGTGCAAGTACCTTCACCTGAGCGTGAAGTGAACCCTTGAAATCAACGATAAGCATGCCGTGACCGCGTTCAAGACGTTCTTTGATGTTGGGCAGGATAAATGATGTCGTCTTGCCACATCCCGTCTCGCCGACACAGAGGGCATGTCTAAAATCAACCGGTACTATAGGTGTGGTCTCGGGTATTTGGGTTTTGATGAATCCTGTCATGGTCACTCCTTGTTTATGTGTCAAGGAGTATAAAACAGCTTTGTGACATTGGCTGTCACAGTGGCAGATAGATCATAAAGCCAACTCACTGCTGCAAACACCAGCTTGATCATAACCAGAAAATTACTATATGAAACATCCTGCAAACTGTCTAATTTTTAACCATAACTTATAGAAAACTGTTACTTCTTCTTCGTTATACTTCATGCAATCAAAACTAATCAGGAGATTACACATGGGAAAATTTGTTACTACTACAGAAGATTTCTTCAAGTACTGTGAAGAGAACGATGTTCAATTCGTAGACTTTAGATTTACAGACATTAAAGGTGCATGGCACCATATCAGTTACAGAATGAGCGCTGTAACTGCTGGTCAACTAGAAAATGGTCTTCCGTTTGATGGTTCTTCTATCGAAGCTTGGCAGCCGATTAACGAGTCAGACATGCTTTTGACTCCAGATGTAGGTAGTGCTTTCTTAGACCCATTTACTGCTGATCCAACTATTATCGTTTTCTGTGATGTTTATGACATCTACAAAAACCAAGGTTATGAGCGTTGTCCACGTTCTATCGCTAAAGCAGCACTAAAGCACGCTGAATCTATCGGTATTGCTGATGCTGCTTACTTTGGTCCTGAAAATGAATTTTTCATGTTTGACTCTGTAACTTTTGTTGACAACATCAACGAAGCTGGTTTCAAAGTAGACACGGAAGAGGGTGAGTGGAACTCAAACAACCCATACCCAGACATGTACAACACTGGTCACCGTCCAGGAACTAAAGGTGGTTACTTCCCAGTAGCACCTACAGACTCTGCTGTTGACATCCGTGCAGAGATGATGCTAGTTCTTGAGCAAGTTGGTCTTGAAGTTGTTCTTGGTCACCATGAAGTGGCACAAGGCCAACATGAGATTGGTATCGTTTACTCTGACATCATCGGTGCTGCTGACAACGTTCAGAAGTACAAGTATGTTATCAAGATGATCGCACACCTTAACGGTAAGACTGCTACATTTATGCCAAAACCAATGTTTGGTGATAACGGTAATGGTATGCACGTACACCAGTCACTTTGGAAAGATGGTAAAAACCTTTTCTATAAAGAAGGAAACTACGGTAACCTTTCTGACATGGCGATCAACTATGCTGGTGGTATCTTTAAACATGCTGCTGCAGTATCTGCATTTACTAACCCGTCAACAAACTCTTACAAGAGACTACTACCAGGTTTTGAAGCTCCAAGTATCTTGACATACTCTGCTAAAAACCGTTCTGCGGCATGTCGTATCCCTTACGGTGCTGGCGAAGGTGCTACACGTCTTGAGATGCGTTTCCCTGACTCTTCTTCTTGTCCTTACCTTGCATTTGCCGTAATGATGATGGCAGGTCTTGATGGTATTAAAGATAAGCAGGTTCCAGTTGGTCCAATGGACGAAGATCTTTTCGAACTTTCTCTTGATGAGATCCGTGAAAAGAATATCCCTCAAATGCCTCACACACTACGTGAAGCAGTTGAAGGTCTTATCGCTGACAACGACTTCCTTAAGCCTGTATTTACAGACGAGTTCATCAATGCCTACCAAGCTTACAGATTTGAGCGTGATGTATGGCCAGACGAAGGTCGCCCAACTGCTTACGAGTTCAAAACTACGTACCAGTGCTAATCCCACAAGATTAACTTCTATGATGCCTTCGGGCGTCATCTTCACATAACACAGTATTTTCTGTAACATTCTTTTCAAACTGCCCAATATCAGGCTTACTTTATCCAAACCGTGTTATAACAATGAATAATAAATTGAGCGTCATATGTTCAATATGCAGGGATAATATAGCGTGACTAAAGAGAAAACAAAAGAGCTTCTTACTACTGTTATCAATCTCAGCAACAAGTCACACCCCGACCTACACCAAAATGTCCTCCTACTCTCTAAACACTACATGCAAGATGTCCGTTTTAGAGCCATGCTCGTTGAACAAAACTCGCGATACAATGAGAAGCTTCAACGTCAAGAAAAAGAGCTCGCTCGATACAAGTATGAGCTCACCAAGTTAGTCAAAGAAGAGACTGAAGCCCATCTCAAAAATGAAAAGATGCTTCAACAACAGGCGAAGATGGCAGCTATGGGAGAGATGATGGACGCTGTTGCGCACCAGTGGAAACAGCCTCTTAATGCACTAAGTAT
>JALWKG010000260.1 GCA_027081565.1 Helicobacteraceae bacterium | reverse complement strand
CAAGGCATCTGCTCTTTTCATCTTAAATCCGCCCACAGTCACATCGTTCCCATCAACATCATTCACGAAACTACCTTCAATAAGATTATAGTTTTTACTGTTACCTGCACCACTAATATATTGACCGATCACTGCTTGAAGTTGCTGTATCTCTGGATTATAAAAATATGCAGTAGACTTGTTAGAGTTAAATACAAATTTCTTTTGGTTAATATCCTGTTCTCCACGAATATAGACAATACTTACTGCCGTTCCGTTTTCATCTTGTATACTTCCCATCATTAAAACTGGGCCAGTTGCCTGGATCATAGCACCAACAAAACCTACTGCTTCATCAGAATCATTAGAAAGCCATGACCCCTCATAGCCGCCACTATATGCACATCTTAACGTCTTAGAGAAGTGTTGTGTAGCTTCCGAAGCTGTTGGTAAAGGAGATGGCAACGCTGCTATGGAATCCCCTGTAACACGCTGGATCTCATTAGAAAAAGCTGCTTCATTTAAAGAGAAGTCCATACTGCTTTTCCAAGATTTAGCAGTCATCCGCGTCTCATCATTGATCTGAATACCTATTATACTTGCATTACTATCTAAAGCCAACAAAAATCGCACGCGGTTATTAACAGAAGGATCTTCTATAACATTAGCATCAGTAGCAAGTTCACGAGGGGTAGTCACTCCTGCACTCTGCGTATTACCAATACTTAGTGCACCCACTTTAAAGGTAATGTTTTCATGTTGTTGATACTCATAATACCCACCCTTAGCTGTAACACCCTTGTCCCCACCAGAACGCTCATAGTCGAGGCCTTCAACTGCTTCATCTAAGAACTTACCTTTGAAAGTCGGGTTTACATCTTCTAGTGTGTAGTTAGCCTCGCCGCTACCACAGCCTGTAAAAGAGTATAAGATCAAAAATATGCTGCAATGTAAAAAATATTGTTTTCTCATATTTGTTATCCTTCTTTCATCTATCATATTACTATAAATTATACAAATATACCTATGAAAGTGTATTGTATATAAACTTAGAAAAAATTCTTATGACTGTAGATCAGGTCTTGTAAATTGTGTACGTCTTTAAGTATAGCTTCTAGTAAATCATTCGATTTATCATGATCAGAAGCAGACAAGGCATCAATAAGAGAAAGACTGCCTTGTTAAAATATATTTTTTTAGTTTATGATGGCAACATTTAAAATCATCACATTACATTCACCGGCTGTCTCACACACATTTACAGAAAATGAAGCATACGAACTAGGCGATAATCTTTTCGGGACATCAATAGTCAACAATCCAGTTGTACTCAGACTCAAAGACACATTTGGCACAGAACTACTTGTAATAACATAACTCAAGATCTGGCCACTAAATGGAGTAGCACCTAATTGCACTTCATATCTCCTATCACTTGCACCAATTCCCAAAAATCCTCCTCCATCTGAATCAACTTGCAGATGTGTCGCATCTGCTATATTAACATAACTGCTTCTTCCATCATCATCTACTATAGAAGAGAAAAGAAGATTAGAAGGTAGTTCTGTAACATTATCAACTCTGACCTTTATCAATTTAGTTGTAGCCACATGACTCACACTGTCTGTTGCAGTGATCTCAACTTCGTAAACATTATCTGCATTTGCATCGGTAGGGACTTCAAAGTTTTTACCTGAAGCATCTTTAAAAACTAAAGTGAGATTGTTTAAGATATCAAATGTACTCATATCTGCACCACCTGTAATACTATAATTTAAAGTACCACCCACAAGGCTTGATCCTGCCAGGTCTACAACAGATTTCACATTTTCATTTACAGATATATCACTGCTAGTACTGATGCTTGGGGTACCGTCAATAGGATTAATATATAAAACACCTTGTCTTCTTGCACTATTGCCATTAGTGTCTGTTGCGACTACTGTTGCACGATAGATGTTTGCTTCACCTGTTGTATCCCAACTGTAAGCAGGGGCACTGACAGTCAAAAGTCCTGTATTGACATCTATACTAAATACAGGTCCTGTGTAATCTTCAATACTATAAGTTAATGTCTCTCCTGCAGCTGATGTAGCAGTCATCGGAAAACTCATAACAACATTTTGATCAAACCTTGCCTCTGACTGGTTTGAATCAAAGGTAATCGCATAACTTGCAGGGAAAACTTCTACCGTAATCTCTTGAGGAGTTAGAGAGCCATTATACTGACTCTGTGCTGCTACTTTCACTGTGTAAGTGTTAGTACCTCCGGAAACATATACCGGAGCATTAATAAAGCTCAAAGCACCAGAAGCAGTGATCGTAAAGGTCTCCGTACCATTGATCAGACTATAGGTAATGTCAACTGGCATCTCTAAAACAGGTCCTGCTGTCACTGTCCCTACATAGGTAGTTCCTTCGGTCTGATTGTAGTTCACCAATGACGTAAAACTCAACTTCTCATTGATATCTTGCACATTAACAATAATCTCTCTTGGGTCACTGATGTTTCCAAGGTCATCACTCACCTCTAAAGTAACATAGTACGTGTTCATACCATTTGCAGAGGCGTTAGACTCAAAGTCAGGAGCACTCTTAAAACGCAACACTTTGTTATTATAAGTAAATAGATCAGCATCTGCGCCACCTACTATGCTATAACTGTTGATCTTACCAGTACCACGGGCAAAGTCTGTCACCGCAAGGTCACCCAAGCTGTTTTCATCTACACTGAATGTGCTCGAGGTAATAATAGGGATCATTGTGGCTGGATCTTCAAGTACCACTACAGAGATTATCTCTGTCGATTTTTTATTACCGTACTCATCGCTCACATCTACAACCACTTCATAGATATTATCAACACTGGGGTTAAATTCCATGCTACTTGCAAAGAAAAGACTACCGTTCTTATCTATAGTGAACATAGCAGCATCTACACCACTGAGGGCATAACTCAAAGTCGTCGCATTACCATCGGGGAAGGCTTGGATCTTCATCACAGCTACTGTCATGTCTGCAGGAGAGACCACTGAAGTCGAACGTGGATAGTTCTGATCAATAGAAGGCGGAACCTTGCTAGGATCATCAACAACATCTACACTGAACACATCACTTAGTGTCTCAGAACCATTGAGCTGGCTGTAGGCCTTCACTTGAACATAGAAACTCGGTGTTTTTACAGCTGGAGACTTAAAGGTGATATAACCTTCATCATCGATCTGTAGTAGCGTATTTCCCTGAACCAGTGTATAGTTCACATCTACATTGGTGATCGTGTTTGGAGTAGCTAGCATCTGCCCCACTTTAGTCTGGCCCACCATCGCTGTAAAGTTACCAATATGATCAAAAGTAAAGCCTTCATCAAGGTCTTTGATATTTACTACAACCGCCTGTACTTCACTAAGGTTTTCTTTATCATCACCGACTTGTAAGGTAATGTGAAAAGTGTTAGGCTCATTCTCATAATCATTAGCCTCTTTTAGGGTTAAAAAACCTGTATCAGAGATCTCGAAAAGCACTTTATCAGCGCCATCCAGAATGTATTGGTTCACCATTCCTGTACCGGGTGTACTCGCTTCGATCTGTGTTCCACCTAAAGAGTTCTCAACAATATCGATACTTTGTGTCACAACAATAGGTTTGATCTTGTCTGGGTTTGCCACGATGCTGATGGTGATAGGATCTGTTACCATTTTATTTCCATAACCATCTGTCACTACAGCACTAACACTATAGCTTGTAGCAGCCTCATCTTCTATCGTTGGTAATGGTTTTTTGAAGGTGATGACACCCTCTTTATCGATTTCAAAAAGATCTTTATCACTACCTTCTAAGGCAAAGGTCACGCTACTGCTCTCATCTGCCGGACGGGCATTGATCTGAGTAATAGGACCATCACCTAAAACCGCTTGTACATGGTCTACAACATAATCGACAAGAGGTTCTTCTTTTGTGATGTCTGCAACAACAACGATGATCATCGCATGGGTTGAGAGTTCACCTGCGAGTGTTGTGACACCGATAATGACATCATAAGCATTAAGGGATTGGGCATCATAGAGAGGTGGTGTTTTAAAAGAGAGCTTACCCGTGCGCGAATCTATAATAAACAGATCTTTATCTTCACCGCCCACAATACTGTATTCCAAGTTTAGTGGACTGTTTGAGCGTACTGTGGTCACATCTGACTGTTTATCATTAACCACTAAAGTACTTGGTGTACTAAATGTGATATCACCACCGACCAAATCTTGTGCCCCGTTTAAATCTTTAAGTACATCTTCAAGTGAATAGTTCGCTTCACCACTTCCACAACCCGTTTGTAGTAAAGGTAGGGTTCCAAGAAAAATAACAAGAAGTATATTTTTAATCAAGTTTGACATATTAAATCCTTTATATCAGGTATATTCAACATTATTCTACAAATAGATAGTGTAGATATAATGTAACTAGTACCTATAACTTACTTTAATATAACATTCTTCGGCTAAATAGGTGTTAAAAATTTGATAAATACAAGGTAAAGGAGAGTTGGGTGCTACTACTTGTGCTTGCAGTATAACACTAATATATAAGAGAGATAAGCATACCCTACATTTGTGTGGATAATAACTTTATTTAATAATTAATGATACCATATTATTTAAAAACATCTGTATTAATCCCAAAATTCATAAGTTAATCCAAATGTTCCAGTTACTGCTACGGTATTATGCTCACCTTTTACCCAAACAGCAAAGTTCTCATGAAAATGATAAGCACCCCGCAGGGCGAAGAGAAGGTTGTTTTCAAAACCGTCAAATGTTGTTGTCACACCCTTACTTGGAAATCCATTAATAGTGCGATGTAAATATTGAAACTGATAACCCATGTGCGCTTGAATATCATACTTCATAAAAAAGCGATAGCCCAAACCACCATACAGACCAAAACGGAAGATGTAAGGGCTACCACCATCATCTAAAGGCATCTTTGCAAGGTTTGGTGTGTATTCATTAGTCTGTTCAAAGATCCATCCTAACTCAGTACCTACAAGTACATACATATTTGGAACGGGGATCTTATACAAATAGGCTGCATCTGTAGTAACCATCGGGGCTGAATAATATTTGTATTCTACTTGGGAAGGGAATCCTGGTAGATCCACGTTAAAGGTACCAATACCACCACCAGAGTATCCAAGACCCAAACTTAACTGTAAACCTTGCCACAACCCATCTTTAAGCATTAAAGAGGCCCCATAACCATCATACTCATCTTGACAAACCGCATCGATCTCTTTCATCTCTTCTGGAGGCAAGGTACTTAACGTGTAGGTTGCTTCTAACTGGCACTCTTCGTTGCTAAGTTTTCTACTCAAGACTTTGATTTTTTTGATCTCTATAGGATTTCCAAGTCTTATGTCGATGTTACGCGTAGGACAAAGGTCAACAGTAGCCATCGCTTCATCAGCCATCTGGTCTTTAGCATCCTCTTCACAGTCTGTTAATTCAGAATAGTCCACTAAGGCAGCATCTAGATAAAAGTCTGACTCAGCACTTAAATTATAGTCTTCTGTCACATCCCAGACATGCTCTTCATCATCATCATAGTCACTGTCCGTTGAATTATCATCTCTATTCATTTCAACATACACTTCAATACCATCTTGCTTTACGATCTTTTTCTCTGTGTCGTCTGCTTGAACTACACTAGAGAGAAGGGCTAAAATAATTAGAATTTTTATATTAATAGTCATCACGTCTACCTCTACTTGTGCATCGCAAGATTGCGATATCCATAAAACTCTGGCTCTTGAGCGAAGTCAGGTCCATAACTCTCTGAGACCTGCATGATCTCTTTTTGCAAGGTATCAAACATCTCACCGGCATCTTGCTCTTTTTCAGCTAAAGAACCTTTGATCAAGAAGTAACTAAATAGGCGATATCCCTTTTCAAAATAGGCATTGGACATCTGGTCACGATGTGCACCGTTGATAATGTTAAGACGTTTGTGATACTTAGTCTTTTTGACAGGAGAGGTGTACTTTTCACCTTTTCTAAGAGGTATACCATCACTCACCCCCATAAAACTCGCATCTATAAAGGCAAAGGTACGTCCTGCTTTAGAACGCTGGAAAGTATTATAAAGACGATCCATACTAACTAATCCATCTGTATTCATCATATCCACGGAGCCATCATATGCCAACAAAAAGTTTTTACCGGATGGTCCGGACACACCATGACCAACAAAATAGAAATAGACCGTATCTTTAGGCTGTATTCGTTTGACCAGTTTTTCCAATTGATTGATGATATTGGCTCCTGTTGCCTCTTTATCAGCAAGATGAATAATATGACGTTTAGGAATACCAAGCTTCTTTTGAAATGCTCTGATCATCACCTTTGCTGTACGGTCAGCGAACAGCACTCTGTCTGCCTCTTTATACTCTTCAATAGAGACTACAAACAACCATGACTTGTAGTCTGAAAAAGCTTTTTTAGTACGTTTTATCAACTTCTCAAGTTCATCTTTTTTAGTACTGTACTTTTTATTGGCGTAGCTTGTTAAAAGCGGGAGATACGGATCATTAAGGTTGGGATCTTGCTGAGAGTTGTCAAAGATCATTGAAACATTTTTGAGTTGTGGATAATTTTGAGAGACCTTTGGACCACCATGGACCTTCGCATCATAATCAATAAAGTTACGAAATTTTTCCAGTTTTTGATTATAACTCGAAACCAATTCCTCAAACTCTTTTTTAGAACTGTTGGCAATATTGTTACGGTGAAGGACTTCTGAACGGAACTTCTCTTGTATAGGGTAGGTCTCTTCTTGACGTTTAGCAGTAGCCTCTTTTACCCGTCTTAAAAATGCTGCATTACGCTCTTTTCGTTTTTGTTTTAAGGGCTTAAGCTTTTTAAACTCAGGGACTTTAATGCGTTCCGTACTCGGAAAAGCCGCCATAGATTCAAACTCAACCTGAGAGATATCCAAGGGAACATAGTTCTCGTTTGTTGGAGATGCTGACAGAAGCGTCACACCTGCTATTAGAAGTATTAGAAATATTTTATGCATTATTACTCTTTATACAAGCAAACTTTACGTTGCCCTATCAATATGACTTTATCACAGAGATCACTCAAGATATCGTTCGAGGCTATTTTACACAAAATTTCTATAAAGAACATCATTTCAGGGGTATAAGATTAAAGTATGATCTAAGCCTATTAAAATCATATCTTTTACTTATATAATTACAAGCTTTAAAGAGACCGCACTATTTACTTTTCAACATCAGTTCTCTATAACCAAAGAACTCCGGTTCTTGTAGATAAGCTTCACCGTAACTATACGAGACTTCTCGTATCATTGTACGAATACTATCAAAAAGTGCCCCTGCATTTTGCTCTTTAGCCAACACTTCTTGTGCCAAGAAATAGCTAAAAAGACGATATCCCTTTTCAAGGTAGGCATTAGCAGTATCTTGTGCTCTTGCGCTGTTCAAAATATTGAGACGCTTATGATAGCCTTCGGCACGAGGTCTCATCTCAACATTTTCAAGACCTTTTTGTATGGGCACACCCTCTGTAATACCGTTGAAACTTGTATCTACAAAAGAGAAAGTACGCAATGCTCTTGAGTTTAAGAATTTGTTATACATACGTTCTAGTTTTAGAGTATTTTTAGAATCTAAAAAGTCAGGCATGCCATCATAAGGCAAGATCAGCTGCTCACCATCCTTGTTACTCAGTCCATGTCCACAATAATAAAAATAGACCACATCATTACGCTGGACTCTTCTTAACAATTTTCGTAACTCTTGATCAATGTTTTTGAGTGTAGCATTTTTGTTGTACAGCGTCACAATATTACGTTCAGAAATGTCCAGTTTCTTTTGAAAGGTTGCTTTTACAATTTCAGCAGTACGTCGTGCAAACAGTACAGGATCTGTATACTGATACTTTTCTATGGAGACTATAAATAACCATGAGTTATGCCCTTTATAGCGTTTTTGATCACGCTCTAAAAGTGTTTCAAACTGAGGACTGTTTTCTACTATAAAGCGCTCTGATGTATAAGCTGTAAAAAGGGGGTCGTAGGGATCAACAAGACTAGGACTCTGTCGTTCTTCTCCCCTTAGTAACCGTCTGTTTCTATCTTCAACCTCTAAGCGAAAAATCTTTTGAATCTCAAACACATCTTTAATGCGTTGATCATGTAGTTTCCGTACACGCTGTTCAAAAGCTTCTGCACTTTCGTCCTCTTTTAATTGGGGCTTTTCAAATTTGGGGAGTGTTGGTATATCAACAAAAGCATTGTCTAAAGCTGTTGCAGCATTTAGCATGACACTAAACGCCAGTGTTATTAAAATGGAGAGCACAGTTCTATGATGCATTTCACTACCTACCTTTGGAAATTAATATTTGAAATTATAATAAGAAGTTGCTTAGTATCACGCTTAAGGAACTTCTTAATTTTGAACACCATAATAAGTCAGTGATGTCTTACCAAATTTTTTATATTTTAATTTAACCAAAGCACCCAAAGTATCGGGAAGTTCTAATCCTGTCATATGTTCTACAATGACCATCTCAACTAAGGCTCCAGGAAGCTCTGATATGAGTTTGATCATCTTCTGATAGATATCTTCATGTCCCTCTCGAATCGAAAATGGAGGATCTACATAAAAGTAGGCAGAAGTCTCTAAACCTTTAAGACGTTTGACAACAGCACCAATATTGGCGAAGGTATCCCCTCTGTATATCTCGCAAGCAGAAGGATCTGTTCTTGCTATGTTTTGCTCCAGCACCTTTAAAGCATTACGATCACGCTCCATAAAAAAGATCTGCTTGGCACCGCGACTCAGTGCTTCAAGCCCAATAGAACCACTTCCTGAGAAAAGTTCTACAAAAGTCGCATCAATAATATCAAACTGTATGGTGTTGTAAAAAGACTCTAAAACAATATTTTTGGAGCTTCGGGTTGTGCTCAAAGAGGGCAGATCAAGCTGCTTTCCTTTAAACTTTCCAGAGACTATCTTTTTTGTAATCGGTTTGGCCATCGTCTATAATCCTTTTAAATATATATTGATACTATGGGTCAGGTCTTCATCTATCTCTTGTTTGGACAACCACTGCAAGTAACCGGCATCTTGCATCGCCACCTCTTCAAGGAAGTGTCCTTTGTACTTACCAAAGTTTAGTTTTTTTATAAGTACTGGTGTCACACTAAGTTCCATCAAACGTTCATCGTCTGCCATCTCAGTAAGATAGGCATGCAGCATTTTAGTATGAAAAGCATCACTCAGTGCATTATGTGCCATTAGAGTGACACCTACTTTTTCAGCTTCCTCTTGTTCAGAACGGTATAATCCTAACTCATATCGCAAGTACTGCAGTGAAAAACGATCTATCTCACCTATGAGATGCTTAGAACACTTCATCGTGTCTAATAGACCACCCCTCCACAACAGCCCCTCTTTAGCCAGCATCTCTAACTCAAAATTCACATTGTGGGCTATTAGAACATGATCCACACTGTTATGTTTTTGTAAAACATCCCAGATCTCACTTTTTTCTATACATGGTGCCTCTTTTAACATCTCATTTGTCAAGTGATGGACAGCCATAGCCTCTGTCGAAACCTTAAGTGGAGGTTTGACCAAAGCATTAAAGGTCTCCACTGCGCCATTTTCGTCAACTGTAATCAGCCCAAGTGAACAAATACGGTCTCTGGCTTCAAGACCTGTCGTCTCGACATCAAGATAAAGGAGCACTATTTTGTGAACCTTCCGGGAGGCATTCTAACATGGTGTAGTAATGTTCCAATGTACGAAAACTCTTTTCAAAACGCCAAGAGATGATAAACCTTACGATGGTGTTTTGCATTTCAGGTGCGACCTTTTCTACCCTACCGTAATAGCCTAAAGAGATATTTCTGTTTTTGACCTTGGCTGTTTTATCATACTTTATCCCGATGATCTGAAGATATTTCCCCTCTTTGATGCTCCCCAAATTCCCTTCAGCTAAAGATATGCCTGAGAGGTTAATCGCTTTAAACTCGAAAATATCATGAAAATCACCTACTTTATCACTAAGCTGAAGTTCGTCAAAAAGTCTCGCCAAGGTACGCATGTTCTCTTTGCGTGTTATCTCATAACTCGATATTTTCGATGTCAGTTCTTTTAATCTCTCTAATGCTGAGCTCAAGACTCTCCTTTAATTTCTAACACGCAGTAAAACATAAAACCATCTTCTGTCTAACGTCTCATAATAATCACCTACAGTATACTATTAATATATAAAAATATCACTTCGAAACATCCTAATTTTACCTCTATTAAACCAACTCTGTTTTATACTTGCGCAACTAAAGGGCTCTTAGAGTCTTCAAAAGAGTCACATGGATTATTTAGAAATTACCGGCCCCACTTCACTTGAAGGCAATGTAAAAATTTCGGGTGCAAAAAATGCCGCCCTCCCTATCATTGCCATGACACTCTTAGCCAACAACACTGTCAAAATAGGTAACATGCCTGCAGTTGTTGACATTAACACACTTTTAAAATTGATCGAGAACCTTGGAGGTACCTTCTCCTTTACAGATAAAAACAGTGTAGAGATCAACACCTGTTGTTTGACCAACACCAAAGCAACCTACGACATCGTCAAAACAATGCGTGCTTCAATCTTGGTTTTAGGTCCCCTGCTTGCTCGTTTTGGCCACTGTGAAGTTTCCCTGCCTGGAGGCTGTGCTATTGGACAACGTCCTATTGACCTACACCTTAAAGCTCTAGAGCAGATGGGTGCCAAGATCACCATTCATGCCGGTTACGTTCAGGCAGAAGCACCAGAAGGTCTACAAGGTGCTCACGTCATCTTCGACAAAATCACTGTGACAGGCACCGCTAACATTATCATGGCCGCAGCCTTGGCAACAGGAACTACACAGATCACCAATGCCGCGAGAGAACCCGAAGTAGTACAACTCTGCGAAGTACTCCGTGACAGTGGTGTTAAGATAAAGGGGATCGGTACTGCAGAATTAACAATTGAAGGCAGAGAGCGTAAACTCATTGATTTTTTACCCTTTGATGTCATTCCAGATCGCATTGAGGCTGGTACCTACTTGTGCGCAGCAGCGATCAGTAACTCTACCATTACCCTGGAAAATGTCAGACATGACCACTTAGAGGCGGTCACAGGTAAACTAGAAGAGATGGGCTTTAAGATAGATATTGCTGATCAGACTATGACACTCCATCCAACAGATGAGATAAAACCTGTCAACATCATCACCCAAGAGTATCCTGCCTTTCCAACAGATATGCAGGCCCAATTTATGGCTCTTGCTACCCAGGCCAATGGAACTTCTACCATAGAAGAGCGTCTCTTTGAAAACCGCTTTATGCACGTCAGTGAACTCCAACGCCTCGGTGCCGATATTAAGCTCAGCGGACACACCGCAACAGTCATAGGCCCCTCTGCTCTCTCCGGCACCGATGTCATGGCAACAGACCTTCGCGCCTCAAGTGCCATGGTCATCGCTGCCAACATAGCCGAAGGCACCACTCAGGTCCACCGTATCTATCACTTGGACAGAGGTTATGAGAACTTGGAAAAAAAGTTAGGTGATCTTGGAGCTAAGATCGAGAGACTTAGCGAGTAATTTAGTTTTTAGGAAGATGACTTTGTCGTCTTAAGAGCAAGAGCGTTTGTCAACAGATTACGCAGATTTAGCGGATTAAGAGCGATAAAAGATACCGAAGCGTATCTTGTACAATTATAACTGTCAAGATATTTTAACTCGTGGATTCACCCGAGGGCATTTCCTTTGGTCACCTGCCTGCGTAGGAAAGACGACAAGCGAAGCAATTTCGAGAGATGGCGAAGCTCATCGTAAATAGCTACTCTACATTTAAAAGTTTCAGATTTGGTGTGAGTTGTGCCGGATGTGAACCCGAAGACGTACATCGGTACGTTGAGAGGTGAACTCCGGTGCAAATCACGCCGAAGCTGGAACTTTTAATCGTCTGTGAATATTATTAGATCATATTGACTTCTGGTTGTTACCAGGGATTTCTCCGGTGCCACAGACCCCTTGTTCTTCGCTACTGCCAATTCATGACGCAGCTCAGCGATCTCGACCTCCATCACTTCCATCTGCTCTTTGAGTCTTAACGCTACATCCACACCAGCTATGTTAACTCCAAGTTCTCGTGTTAAACGTAATATCATCTTAATACGATCAATATCACGTTGTGAATAGAGACGGATCCTACCGTTTGAACGTGATGGTGTAACAAGGTTCTCACGCTCGTACTGACGTAGCGTCTGTGGATGGATATCCAGTATCTTTGCAACGATACTGATCAGGTATACAGGTTCATCGTATGTATGCATCATCTCCTACTCCTTAAACCGTTTTAGGTAATTTCTCTTTCATTAATGTTACCAGATCTTCATCAAGATCATCAACATTAGGTAAAACAATATTTGCCTTTAGGTAAAGATCACCTCTCACCTTTGTCTTACGGTTCATCGCACCCATCTCTTTAACTCTAAATCGTTGCCCATTTTTAGTGTTTTTTGGGATTTTTAGGTTGATCTCTTTTTCCAGAGTCTCTATAGCGATCTTGTCACCAAAGAGTGCTGCATGAAGTGGCACATCAAAAGTCTTGATAAGATTGTCACCATCACGTTCGTAATCTGTAGACGGTGCTACTTTAATATGCAAGATCAGATTACCCTTCTGTCCTTGCATACTCTTACCCTTACCCTTAACACGCATCTTCTCACCATCTTTGATACCGGCAGGGATCTTAATGTCAAAACTGTCTCCTTGAAGAGAGACATTGTGTTTACCACCAAGGATCGCTGTTGCAAAGGGGATCGTGATATTAGCTTCTACATCAAGGTTGACCTGCTGCTGTTGATGAGCACTAAAGCCACCGAAACCACCACCTCCAAAGCCACCGGCTTGTCCGCCAAAACCGCCACCGCCTTGACCAAACATCTGACGCAGGATATCATCAAGGTCTACACCCTGCCCCTGTCCCTGTGCAAA
>JALWKG010000259.1 GCA_027081565.1 Helicobacteraceae bacterium | reverse complement strand
TCTAGGTGGCTATAGAGAGAGGGAAACGCCTGGCTCCATTCCGAACCCAGAAGCTAAGCCTCCCTTCGCTGATAATACTGCACCTTTCAGGTGTGGAAATGTAGGTCGCCGCCTAGTTCTCGGATTTACTTCTATTTTTAATCACCCAAACATTTTATTTACAAAACAAACTTTATCACATACAATCAACCAATCCACACCATACTGTTTTCCAGCTACTTTTTTATATTTATTACACGATACACTTCTATTTATCTACAGGTTAACTCATGAGAAGTAAATAAGAGTAGGAATATAATAATTTTGTACTATTAGCTTGAACAAATATATAAAAAGAAGAAAAGATGAGTAGGAAGATCAAGATCAAAAAGATTCCAAGAGAACATAAAAAACCATTACCGTGGCAAAGCCCTAAACCTAAAGAAGAAGACCCTCTGACGGTTACACGTACAGAGCAGATCATGGGTAATGCTAACTATATCGAAGCAGATCGTGATTGTGACTTTCTTCGTCGTAATGAGATGCGTAGTGTACGTCTGCAAGTCGACTATTTAAAAGCAGAACAGCTACTTGAAGAATACGGTATAAAGCATACCATTGTGGTTTTTGGTTCAACTCGTATCGTTGAAGAAGCTGAAGCGAAACGACGTCTGGAAGTATTAAAAAATAAATATAACGAAGTTAATAGCAAAAAAGTAAAAAAAGAACTTCGTATCGCAAAAAAAGTGCTTAAAAAGAGTCACTACTATGATGTAGCTCGACGTTTTGGTACGATTGTTGGACGTTCAGGAAGAGGCCCAGAAGATGCCAAGGTAACATTGATGACGGGGGGAGGTCCTGGAATAATGGAGGCGGCTAATCGTGGTGCTTTTGATGTGGGGGCCAAATCTATAGGACTGAACATCACTTTGCCTCATGAGCAATATCCTAATCCTTACATTACACCAGAACTCTGTTTTCAATTTCACTATTTTGCTATGCGCAAACTTCATTTTATGCGTCGTGCACGAGCATTAGTGATCTTTCCTGGCGGTTATGGTACCTTTGATGAGAGCTTTGAGATCTTAACATTGGTCCAAACTCGTAAAATAGCACCACTGCCAATTATATTTATAGGAAAAAGCTATTGGAAAAAAGTCATTGATTTTGATTTTTTAGTAGAAGAAGGTGTTATTGATCCTGAAGATCTGGAGCTTTTCAAGTTTGTGGAGACGGCGGAAGAAGCATGGGACAATATTGTCGCATGGCATGAAAGTTGTGGCAGTGGTTTATTTGATTAGTCCAGATACTACTTTTTGCTATAATACGCGCCTATAAATATTAAGGATAATTTTTTGAGTATTAAAAGTTTTTTTTTAGAGTATGGAGAAAAGGTTCCTGGTTATGACGTTCTAGTTGTTAACGAACGTGAAGCGAGAGCAGCGGCAGGTATTCTTGGTATGCTTGGAACGCTTGTGATCTTTGTGGGTATTGGATACAACCATATTATTGTAGCGAGAGTATACTTGGCCTTTCTATGGTTTGACTTTTTGATGCGAGTGATCAATCCGAGGTATGTCCCCTCTTTGCTGCTTGCAAAATTTGTTGTGCGTAATCAAAGACCTGAATATGTAGGTGCGGCTCAAAAGCGTTTTGCCTGGGCTATAGGCTGGATGATCTCATTTCCGATGGTCTACTGGTTTGTACTTCACTGGGACATTACTTTTTACAAGGTCTTGGTTTGTGTCTTATGTATTACGCTGATGTTTTTAGAAAGTGCTTTTTCAATATGTGTTGGATGCTGGTTATATAAACTTTTTACTAAAAATGATCCAGAGCATTGCCCTGGTGGTGTATGTGAGGTTCAAAAAAGAGATCCTATACAGATCTTCAGTCCTGTGCAGAAGTTTATAGCAGCAGCTACATTTGTTGCGCTGTTAACGGGGACCTATCTGTTCCTTGCCAAAGTCAACTCATTGACATTTTTTGGACAGTTTTTACATGAGTTGGTACTTACAGATGAGCAGTTGAAAATCGAAAAAGAGGAAGAGTATCAACGTATGATCGAACGAGAGTTTGGTGACGACGATGATGATGAATAGAACTTTAATTAACATATAGCTATTTTTCTCTATACGTAAAATACTAGTCTATCTATTATGATAGACAGCCCTTCCCCCTTTATATGATTACCCTCTGTACCTTCATTGACACGCTTTAAAAGCATTAAAACACTTTGTTCATACTCACAGTTGAGATTACTGTTTAAAGCGCGCTATGAGCCTGTAATGATATATAGATATGTAGTGGTAAGAGTCTAACCTGTTTGAAGATAAGTATAGTTGATTGTATGTTTTGGATCTGTTTAGTAGTTTCTAAGTGATTGAAGAAATTTAGTAGGTAAGGACAGAGAAGACCGAAGTCATTCTCTATAGAGTGTGATTACTCAGTGATCTCTTTAACGATGTTTGAGAACATCTCTTGTGCTTGAACAAGTGGTTTGATAGATTTCTCATCTTCGATATCAGTTGCAGTCAACCAGTTATCAACAGAAGGGAATCCCATGTGTGTCTCTTCTTCACCTGTCTTTTTGTAGATGTAGAATGTACATGGAGCAAATGCACCAACTTCTGGGTGTGTCTCAGACACAGGGTAGATAACATCGAACTTACATACAGAGTATGTGTCGTAGTAGTCATAACCTGTTACATTATGCTCTTCTAATTCACCATTAAGGTCAATGAAACTTGGGAATAGGAAACCTACAGGCTCCATCTCAGCTTCAAACTCTTCTTCGAAAGAGTCTTTTGCATCTGAAACAGTGGTCTCTTCATCAGTGTCAAACACTGCAGTGAAGTTTGTAGAAAGTGACATATTCATGTCAGCGATCTTGCTGTATGTACGTTCTTCATATTTACCGCCTGGAATTGCAGCTTTAAGTGCTTTGTCCATTGCATCTGCATAAGCGATAAGATCTGGATTGTCCATAGGGATCTGAGTAATACGAGACATACCGCGTAATGTCAATGAAGAGATAGAGATGTCTTTGTTGTCATGTGAAGACCAGATAGACATACTAAGTGGAGTGATAAGACCAATACTTGGGAAATCTTTAGCCAATTTAGCAGTATAGTCAGAATGGTGTGCGATAGCTAGACGGTAAGTCTTGTACCAAACTTTAGGGAAACGCTTAGAGAAAGGGT
>JALWKG010000258.1 GCA_027081565.1 Helicobacteraceae bacterium | reverse complement strand
TTTCTTCTTGTTTGCATTTTACTTTTCAGACAACATGATTATGGACAAATTTATGTGGTGGTTTGTTGTTCACCTTTGGGTTGAAGCTACCTGGGAACTCATATTGGGTGCTCTGCTTGCGTTTGTACTTGTGAAACTTACCGGTGTAGACCGTGAGCATATTGACAAATGGTTATACCTTATCATTGCTATGACACTTATAGCAGGACTTGCAGGAACCGGACACCACTTCTTTTATATGGGTGCACCGGGATACTGGTTATGGATAGGCTCTATCGCATCAGCAGCAGAACCGATACCATTTTTCTTGATGATTCTTTTTGCGTACAACATGGTGAAAAACCGCCGTATTCAAGATGACAACAAGATCGCATTAACATGGGCAAAAGGTACAGCAGTTGTTGGTTTCTTAGGTGCAGGTGTTTGGGGATTTATGCATACACTCGCTCCTGTGAACTATTATACTCACGGTACACAGCTAACAGCGGCACATGGTCACCTCTCATTCTTTGGGGCATATGTTATGATCATTTTTACTATGATCTCTTATGCTATGCCGATTTTACGAGGACGTCCTCATGGTAACTCTGCTAAGGCACAAAAAGTAGAACTGATTTCATTTTGGTTAATGGTTATCGGAATGATAGGCCTTACTTTAGCACTTACTGTTGCCGGTGTCATGCAGATAGAGATGCAAAGACTTCCTGATTCGGCTCATGCTCTGGGATTTATGGATGTTCAAGATAAGATCAGCAGTGTCTACGTTGTCCGTTCACTCTTTGGTCTTATGACATTTACAGGTCTCATACTCTACTTTTACAGTTTCTTTGTAAAAGAAGAGAAAGCAGCAGCTTAAGATGTCTTCTAAAGTCTCTAACCTATTTTCTTGGAGCAGAGTGCTTCTTGAGGATGTGGATGAAAAAGTCGGTATCTTTGCAGACTCTTATCTTCGTAAAAAAGCTTCTCGTTTACATGAGGAGTTTGGAGTCTCTTTTGAGTCAAAAGAGAGATCTCTTAAGATTTTCTATCATCTTCTCGGAGGAGATAAAGCAAAAGAGCTGCATATTACAGATAAACGATTTATAGAGACTTCTAGAACACTATTAGAGAAGTTTTCAGGAAAAGGGAAGAGCTTTTTTCTTGCCTGGCAAGATGAAAAGGCACTTTACTTTCCTGCTGCACTTGCTTACTTTGATGACAAAGAGCTAAACGATATGCACTACTACTGGCTCTGTGCTATGCTGAGTCAAGTGAATTTACAAAGCAGTGACATCATCACAGAGAATAGAAGAGCTGCTGTATTTCTTACAAATAAGTATTCTGGTTTTAAAGATTTTTATAACAAAGCCAAAAGTTTACTGCTTCAAAATTATCCGGAATTATCATATATTGACGCTTTAGAGAGCGAAGCGTTACTAGATGATAAAAGTTACCCAAATCCACTTTGGATATACCCCTCAATCGCTGCAAATGCGAAACTGCTCGACTTTAATGATGAAGAGGAGATGGGGCGTGAAGATGGGAAAAAAGATAAGACTGAAGAACTGAAGATGAAGAAAAAGGCAAACCAGATAGATGATGAGAAGGAGACAGATGGTCTTCTGCTCTTTTTGCCTGAATCATTGATGAGTTTTATGGAGCAGGTCAATGTAGACAGGCAGGAGAATGACAGTTTTGACGAGGATGCTCTTTATAATGCAGCAGACCTGGATGAGATAACTCTTGGAAAAAAAGATGCAAATCTCTCTTCGCGCGTCAAGATGGATCTCGATATCTCCTCAAGAGATGTAGAAGATTACCCTTTAGGTGATGGTTTTTTACGTGATGAGTGGGACTACAAGAAAGGGATCTACCTTAAAAAATATGTCCGTATCTATCCACAAGTCGCCATCAATGTGGAGCCTATAACTCTGCCAAAAAGATTAAACTCCATGATGAAAAAAATCCAGTCTGAACTTGATCTAATGGAGCTTGACCGTGTGAAGATAGACAACCTACCTTATGGTGATGAGATAAACTTTGATGCATGGATAGAGTATATAGGACATCAAAACAGATCCAACCATCCACAGAGACTTTTTCAAAGTTATGAGAAAAAAATGCGCGATATCTCTACACTGCTTCTAGCAGATATCTCACTCTCTACCGAAGCAGGTGTCACGCAGGATATTCGGGTAATCGACATGATAAAAGACGCACTCATGGTCTTTTCAGAGTCGCTTCACCGGCTCGAAGACTCTTTTGGCATCTATGCTTTTTCATCCATCAAAAACAAAAAAGTCAATTTTCATATAGTGAAGAACTTTAAAGAGAAGTATGGAGCGTTGGCCCGGGGTCGTATAGATGTTTTAAAACCGGGTTACTATACACGTTTGGGTGCAGCGGTGCGTGAGAGCGGGAAAATACTCCAAAAGCAGCAGAGCCAAAACAGACTCCTGCTCATCTTAAGTGATGGAAAACCAAATGACACAGACAGGTATGATGGCAGATACGGCATCGAAGATACAAAAAAATCCATAGACGAAGTACGAAAGATGGGTATTACCCCCTTTTGTATCACCATAGATGTTGAGGCTAGGGAGTATCTGCCTTATCTCTTTGGAAAGAACTCTTATGCGGTTATTCGTGATGCGAAGAAGCTGCCAAAAGTCTTAACAGAAATCTATATGAACTTAACAAAATAAAGGAACAGAGATGTCACACAGTTACTATTTACCACAAGCTAATGAAGTAGAGCTTTTTGAAGCTGCTGCAGGGATGAATCTGCCCGTACTTATAAAGGGACCTACTGGGTGCGGTAAGACGCGATTTATTGAGACGATGGGGGAGAAGCTTGGGCGGGAAGTCTACACCGTTGTTTGTCATGATGATCTGAGTGCAGCGGACTTGGTCGGTCGTCATCTCATAGATGAAAACGGTACCTACTGGCAGGATGGTCCCCTTACCAAAGCGGTACGCAATGGTGGCATATGCTACCTTGATGAGATCATTGAAGCACGTAAAGATACAACAGTCGTACTGCACTCTTTGGCGGATTACAGACGTGTCTTGCCTATCGACAGGACAGGAGAGCTCATAGAGGCACATCCTGACTTTATGCTTGTGGTCTCTTACAATCCTGGGTATCAAAATGTACTCAAAGGCATGAAACCCAGCACAAAGCAGCGTTTTATTTCACTGAGTTTTACCTACCC
>JALWKG010000257.1 GCA_027081565.1 Helicobacteraceae bacterium | reverse complement strand
CGGGTAAACACACTTTTAGATGATGATAATAATCTCTGTTATGTACTGTATCCAGGAGAAGAGAGTCATAATCTCAACACGGATCGTATCGTCTTAGAAGAGAAGCAACTGGTCATTTTTATCATAGATGCTACATGGAGTACGGCAGTGAAGCTGCTCAAGGTCTCGACCAACTTACAAAAACTGCCCAAACTCAGTTTCACCCACACCAAAAGTTCACAGTTTCAGATCAAGCAGCAACCTGAAAACTACTGCCTCTCGACCATAGAGTCAACACTGACGATTTTGGAACTGTTAGATGAACATCAGATGGAAAAGATCGATATTACTGCATTTGAGCACTTTTTAGACCCGTTTCAAGCGATGATAAGGTATCAGATAGAGTGTATTTCTGAATCTAAAAGTGAACATCGAAATGCTGTGAGATTCAAAAAGCGGTAGGCTCTGTATGTAGCAGTATAAAGAATGGTTGGGTTGCTGCTTTAGAGTGAAATAACTTAGGATCAACAACAGCGTCTCTCTTTTTTATAAGGTCTATGTCGTTGATGCTACGCATATCAATTTTGTTTCCGAAGCTATAAAAGTAAAGCAGTTGGCTTTTACTCTACACTTCTCATCTCTGACGCGACAGAGAGAAAAAGTTTGGGGTGCCACAGTTACATTGACGAGGAAGTATATGAAGAAAATATAGCAAAACTATCTTTGTTATTAGAGTATAAAAGTATAGCTTCTAATACAAGTTAAGAATAATGTTATTAAAGTTCTTCTTCCCCAGAAATTTCACCAAACAGCCCCGAAGCATCGACTTGCTGTTCCGCCTCTTTAAACTTTTCATCTTCGACTTTAGCGTACTCTTCTTCAACAAACTCGACAAATTCTTCAATATCGATCTCATCTTTGTAGATCTCTTTGTAGTACATACAGATCTTTATAAACTCATCTGAGACCCCAAAGTCTTTTAGTCTGGTCTCTAGCTTCTCTTCAAGTGTCATCAAGACTCCTTTTTTGCAAAAATGTGAAGGTATCCAAAATAGTGGATTAATTTCAGGTTTTTCTCTACATCGATCTTTGATGAGAGCGTAGTGAGGTAGGTTTTAAACCCATCATCGTCAAAGTCTTTAAAGTAAGTGGTGTTCTCTGCACGCTCTTTGGTGAAGTAGATGATGTGGTGTGTGTTGGTACTTGTGTCTTTGGTCCATAGTTTCATGGGCGTATTTTATCAAAAAAATATGCCTTTTAACAGCTTTATTTCATAAATTATGCATGGCTCATCTCAGTATTGGAAAATCTATGATCTTCTGACAAAAAACAGAGGTTTACTATGTGTAGATCCAGTATGTTGGATAGTGAAATTTAAAAGTATATAAATAAAAAACATACTGTTAAATGCCTATGGAAACCGGGGAATATATGAAAAAACAGTATGAAAATGTACGGATTTTACACATTTCTATAGGGTTGTAGAGTTTATGTATTAGTTTATCGAATAGTTCTAAGTGTACCACCGTATAATGAAACGCAAACAAGGACAAAAATGAATAAATTTATGTTATTACTTCTTCCATTTTCACTGATGGCCGTGACTATGGAGGAGATGGTTCAAGAGACTTTGGACAAAAATCCTAACATGCAAAAAGATATAGGTAACTACCGTGCTGTCAAGTATAATCTTGATAAAGCAGAATCGGGATGGAAACCTAATGTCGATCTTAGAGCAGATGTGGGTGCTGAATACACTAACAGACAGTATGACTCTAATCCAGCCTTGGATTCAGAAAAAAAGCTTATAAGAAACTCTGCAAGTATTGTGGCAACTGAAAATCTTTTTGAAGGTTTTGCTACAGAGTCAGATATTAATGAGCAAAAAAGCCGTATTGTCTCTTCTCGTTTTAACACACAGCAAAATGCCAACACTTTAGCGCTGCGTGCGAGTGAGGTTTACATCGAGGTGTTACGCCAAAAAGCACTCCTAAACCTTTTCGAAGAGAACGTAAACTCTCATGAGCGTATCTATGGACTGATCCGTGAGAAGACAGAGGCAGGTTCTGGACGTCGTTCTGATGTGGAACAGTCAGAAGGACGTTTGGCACTTGCGTACTCCAACTATATCGCTCAGGTCAACAACTATCAAGATGCTATTGTAAACTTTGAACGTGTTTATGGTGAGGCATTGACGGCATCATCACTTGAATTGCCACTGGCACCATCACTTCCTGCGGATACATACGAAGGGTTATGGATCATTGCTCAGCAGTACAATCCTACCTTGCAACTTGAAAAAGCCAATATCAAAGTACAACAATCACGTTATGAAAAAGACAAGGGCAACTACTACCCAACGATCGATGCGGAGTTAGCAGCAGCACGTGACCAAAATGTACAGGGTTACGAAGGTAAAAACTACAACGCGCGTGGGATGTTAAAGCTTTATTATAACCTCTATCGTGGTGGTAGTGATGAAGCACTGCGTCTGCAAAACCTTGAGTATATCACGGTGCAAAAAGAGAGTTTTAATGAGCAGCAACGCGCTGTTCGTGAAAAGCTGAAACTGGCTTGGTTGGCACATCAGATCACCTTTGTTCAGATACGTTGTATCCGTATGCATGTTGAGTATGCTAAAAAAACGGCAGAGTCTTATGCACAAGAGTATCAACTGGGCCGTCGTAGTATTGTAGACCTGTTGAATGCCGAGTTAGAGTACAACGATGCACGCAAACAACTTGAAAATGCAAAGTCGGATGTTCTTTTTGCCCGTTACCGTATTTTAGAGGTTTTAGGACTGCTTAACTTCGCATTGGAGACCAATATCGAAGAGAAGATAGATGCCAAATTACCAGAAGATGTAACGCTGAGTCTCAGAGAGTTTCCTGATTTTGACCTGTATGGTGAAAAAGAGAACAATGTAGACATCCGTAATATCTGTCGTGGTACCTATAAACCTCTTGTCATCCAAGAGCCTGATCCCATTCCTGATGTGATCCCGGTCTCATCTGATGACATCGCTATTGATGATGTTGTTGAGTACATGAAAGAGAGCAAGCCGGTTATTATGGACTCATTGACCTTTGAGTCACAGTCTGCGATTCTCTCTGATGGTGGTAAAAAATACCTTGCTAAGATCGCTAAAGATCTTAATGATAACAGCGAATTTGTGTTAGTGATCTCTGGTCATACGGACAGCATTGGTACCGATAC
>JALWKG010000256.1 GCA_027081565.1 Helicobacteraceae bacterium | reverse complement strand
CCGTCTTTATTTTGGATGAGCGCAGTATTAATGCTTTTGCCGCCGGTTTGAGTTTTGATGATGCGGTGATCGGTGTGACGGAAGGTACGGTTGAAAAGCTCAACCGTGAAGAGCTTCAAGGGGTGATCGCGCATGAGTTTAGTCATATCTTTAATGGAGACATGCGTCTGAACCTACAGTTGACAGCAACCCTTCATGGCATATTACTCATCGGTCTGGTCGGTCGTTTCATATTACGTTCGATGACAAGACGAAGCCACTACCATAGAAGTTCTTCCAACAAAAAAGGCAATGGTGGGGGACTTTACATTTTGGCTTTGGGCGCAGGTCTTTTTGCCATTGGCTACATTGGGACTTTTTTTGGTTCTATCATCAAGGCGGGGGTGAGCCGTAAACGGGAGTATTTGGCAGATGCGACAGCTGTGCAGTATACCCGCTATCCTCAAGGGATCAGTGGGGCACTTAAAAAGATCGCTTACTACAGCTCTAAATTAGAGTCACCGGCAGCAGAGACATACAGTCATCTCTACTTTGCAGAGGGGATCAGCTCTTTTTTTGGTGGTTTGACTGCAACCCATCCCCCACTTAAAGAGCGTATCAAAAAGATAGAACCACGATGGAACGGACGACTACCTGATTACAGCAGAGCAGAAAGATCTAAAAAGCGTGAAGAGCAAAAGAGCGAGTACCAAGAAAAAAGAGAAAAACAAAAAGAGCAGTTTACAGAGGGTGCGATCGCTGCTGCAATGATGCAGGTTGGGCAGATCAAAGAAGAAGAGGTCGAGCAGGTCAGAGAAGAGATCATCTCTCTTGATAGCAAGGTCAAAGAGCGTCTCAACGATCCGTTGGGAGCGCAGGCTGTGGTCTTGTCTCTTCTATATGATCCGGCCTACAAAGAGATGCTTTTTAGTGTACTTCAAGAAGAGAACCCCTACCTGCTATTAGAGTTTGCAAGTTTCCAGAGAGAAGATCATAAAGACCTGAAAAAGCAGAGCTCACTTATAGTCTCACTGAGTCTGAATGCGCTAAAGAGTCTCTCTATAGAACAGTACAAGCGGTTTAAAAAGATCGCAGAAGCCTTTGTCACGGCGGACAAAAAAGTGACGTTGTTTGAGTGGAGCCTGCAGTATATCATCCAGCGTCCCTTGGAGATACACTTAGGTTTGAGAGCTGTCCCTAAAAAAAGCAGTAACCATCTTGGTGCCATAAAGTCTGAGGTAGAGGTGATCTACTCTATGCTGGCACAGGCGCAGTACGATGATGAGAGAGAGGCACAAGAAGCTTTTGACGTGACCAAAAGGAAGCTTCAGGCGGGTGCTTTAGAGTATGTCCCTCGTGAGCAGATAGACCATGAGAAGTTCGTAGGAGCAGTTTTGGCGATAGAGCGTGCCAAGCCTGCTATTGCTGAGCGTATCTTTGAGGGGGTGCTTTACAGTGTCAAGCATGATGGAAAAGTCTCTGCAGAAGAGGATACTTTCATACACGCGGTGGCACAACTCATGCAGGTACCATTGCCAAGAGAGTTCAAACTACAGGAGAACGGATGAAAACAGTAGAGACCTTGACTCAAGAGGGCATACCACTAAAAGAGGTAGAGTTGATGCTCACGGTTGACGAGTTGCAAAGCTATGCCAAATATTGCCTGGACCATGATGTAAAGTTTAATGACTGGATCCGTCAGTTGGCAGAAGATGCAATGAGAGACAGTAAAGTGGATGCATCATGAAACAGCTGTTTTTGTCTATAGCTTTCCTTGCAGTTAATTCATTTCCACTGAGTGCCACTGATGCCAATGTGACACAACCGAGTCGTATAGAGATCGTAATCACTGTGGCGGGGATGCAAGAAAGTGTAGATGCCATTACTAAAAGTTCTAAACAGTTGATCGTTTTAACCAAACAACTCTCTAACAAAAAAGAGTTTAGCAGTGAAGATCAAAAAGTCATTACTGCTTTAGCACAGGCCTTGAACAACAATGCAAAAGCGATTAACAACATCGCCACTGCACTGCCTCAACAGTTTGATAGAGTACAAGGAAGTGCTGTCAACATTGTTGATACCACTAAGCTTGCTGTTGAAGAGGTCATAAAAAGCTCAAAAAGTAGTTTTGTTGACCCAACGCTCTCTAGGATTGAAAACAGACTGCTTGTTTTTGTATTAATTGTGGCTGTGTTGATCTTTGCGCTACTTGGATTTGTTTTTTGGAAGGTACGTGTGATTGCTGCAACAGGCTCAGAGACTGTTCAAAATGTAATGACAACGATAAAGTCTTTAGAAAAAGTTTTAGAGAAGATTCAAGTAGAGAAGTAGAAAAGATGTACCTCGTAATGAGGTACAAAAGAAGAGAAACCTTACAGGTCACCCTCGTGCTTAGCAAGATACTCAGCAACACCTTCAGTGTCAGCCTTCATACCTTCGTCACCTTTGTTCCAACCCGCAGCACATACTTCGCCGTGCTCGTTAGTAAATAGCATAGCATCTACCATACGGATCATCTCATCGATGTTACGACCAAGTGGAAGGTCGTTGATCACTGCGTGACGCACTGTACCGTCTTTGTCGATAAGGAATGAACCACGTAGTGCAACACCACCATCAAGAAGAACATCGTAAGCTTTAGCGATCTCTTTTGTAAGGTCAGCTACCAGTGGGTATTTGATCTGGCCAATTCCACCCTTGTTTACTGGTGTCTCTTTCCATGCAAAGTGAGAGAACTGAGAGTCAACAGAAACACCGATAAGGTTGATTCCACGATCGTGGAACTCTTTAAGACGGTGATCAAATGCGATGATCTCTGAAGGACATACAAATGTAAAGTCTAGTGGGTAGAAGAAAAGTACTGTACCGTTTTCACCGAAGTTTTCGTATAGGTTGAAATCTTCAACGATTTGGTTGTTTCCAAGAACTGTTGTTGCTGTAAAGTCTGGTGCTTTGTTTGTTACTAACATGTATGTAGTCTCCGTGTTTAATTTTTTGTACGGGCATTTTAGCAGAAGTAAATAAATAAATTGTTGGTATTTCAAGACAGCTAAAATGTTTAAAAGAGTGTTTATCTCATTTTGTATGTTATGATTTGCAGTAATAATATGTGATAAGGAACTTTATGAAGAGGTTATGGCTACTTGTTCTTTTGAGTACAGCGGTGGTACTCGGAGCACACAATCTGACTCGGTAAAGATAGATATTACTTTATCGTGGAGAGAAAGAGCTTTGTTGCACTTGTAAAAAGGAACATGGGAGGATAAGAAATATGTGGAAACTTTTAGTGGGTATGCTGCTGATGCAGGGTATGTTATGGGCGCAGGTTGAGGCTTCAGAAAAAGATGGAAAAGCGCTTTTTAAAAAATGTACAGCCTGTCATGGCAGTTTTGGCGAGAAGAGAGCATTAGGTACAAGTATCGTGATTAATACGCTGACTAAAGAGGACATTGTCACTTCAATCAAAGGCTATCAAAACGGTACCTACGGTAGAAGTATGCAGCCACTGATGAAAGGGCAGGTGATAGGACTTAGAGACAAGGAGATAGAGAAAATCGCTACTTATGTTTCGAAGATGAATCCTGATAAAAAGAGTCTACCTGTTACAACGATGAAAGAACAGGAGATAGGGCTAGAAGATGAAGAGATAGAGATGAACACCAGTTATGTCTCAAAGATAAATCCTGATAAAAAAAGTAGTGCACCATTAGTTTTTGTCTCTAGAAAAGAGACAGTAGTTCAACTTAAAGTGAAGGCAAAACATTATCTTGACGGTATAACAAAGGTGAAGTTTTTTGTGAAGCATGATATGGATACACCCAAACAAGCAAGACGCCACAAGATAGAAGCGCTTTATGTCACAAAGATCATACTAAAAGAGAACAACACCATAGTCTATGAATTGGACAGTACATCTTACCTTGCACGAAACCCAGTTTTCAAGTTTACCTATAGAAGTCTAGGCTCTAAAAAACTCCAATTGATTGTGTTAAACAACAGAGGTGAGCAGTTTGAAACAGAGGTTCTTATTAAACAATCTAAAGAGAACTCCGCTAGTGGTCTTGGTAAACCTCCTATAATTAGAACAGAACTTATGCAAAACCACCCTGCTATCTATGCTTATCTAGGCAAAGTCTCTTTAACACCTATAGATAGAATTACCCTTACATCACCTGACGTTGCCAGTAACGGGGGTGCTGTACCTGTTGCTATACGCTCTGATATCAAAGCCAAAAGAGTCATCCTCTTTGCGACAGAAGAGGAGGATAAGACGCAGAGAGTAGCAGAGTGGAAAATACATCCTCAAAGCATTATTGATCTGCAAGCAAAAATAAAGATGGATATGATAGACGGGGAAGGTGTTATTAGTGTAGTGATAGAAGGAGAAGATGGTAGATTCTATCTGACAGAAGTACATACTGTTGTAGCACTTGGTGGAGGTGAGGTTTAGAACTGGGCATCTTCTAGTTCACTATAGATGTGGTGCATATAGCGGTTCACAAAGGCATGTGAAAAGGGAAGCTCCTCCCAACTGAGCTGTTGGAGTATCTTCTCTTCTACAGACGCAAAGTCAGTGCGTGAAAGCTCTTGTTTGTAGGCTTCTATCATAGCGTTTTCTATGACACGAAGGTAGCTCAGGTAGGGCATCAAAATATCTTCTCGTGACCCACTTGGCCCATGCCCTGCAACATAGAGAGAGAACGCAGGCATCTTCTCTACAGACTCCAAAAATCTAATGTTCCCTCTTATGCTCGAGTGTAGCCCAAAGTTTGCCAGTGCTTTTGACATCAGCAGGTCGCCCATAAAGATGGTGTTGGAGTTTTGGTGGATGATGGCGATGTCGTTGTTGGTGTGCGCCGCTTGAGGATGCAAGATCATAAAAGTCTCTCCATCGATGTGAAGCGTTTCATCCCCTTTTAAAAGATGCTCAGGATAGACAACATGCTTGGCCGCATCGTAGGTGAATCCACGTTGAGCATAATCACCGCCATAAAGCTCTTTTGCAGCACTGGGCATCTTCTCATGGGCATAAATGGTGGCTTGGGGATAGGCCTCTTTAAAAACTGCATTAGCAAACCAGTGATCATCATGGTCGTGTGTGTTGAAGATGGCTATAACAGGTTTTTTTGAGACATTTTGCATCTGTTTTAAAATCTCTTTTCCCGCTTTATAACTACCACCCGGATCAACAACCACCAAGCCATGCTTAGTCTCTACAAAAGCAGGGTTGATCACAAAACCTTGGTTCTCGCTGTCCGGAGCAGAAAGTACACCGTGCATAATGAAAACATTTTGATGGACATTTTTAAAACGAAACTTTCCGTACTTTCCCAAAACCCAAGGTAACGTCTCTTTGGCTGTGAGTGTAAGCCAAGAAAAAAGAGAGAGAAAAAGAAAATGTCTACGTCTCATCCAAACAAGCCTTCTTAAATTACTATTATGTGAAGAGTATAACAAGAAAGTGACAAAAACATTAACATCATTTCAGCTATAATCGCGAACTTTCATTTTATAGCACCTGACAGGCAGGACTAGGATGAGGGATTTAACTAGCATCTTTATAATAGTTACGAACTAGCTATATGAAGACGCTAATTACAATAAAGGAAATCGATGACTAAAGAGTATATATTTACTTCAGAGTCTGTAACAGAAGGGCATCCTGACAAGATGGCTGATCAGATTAGCGATGCTATTCTGGATGACATTATTGCTAAAGATCCTAAAGCACGCGTGGCGTGTGAGACTATGGTCTCAAATGGTTTTTGTGTGATTGCAGGCGAATTGAAGACAACGGCGTATACGCCAATGCAAGAGATTGCACGTAAGGTGATCCAGGAGATCGGTTATACAGATGCTAATTATGGTTTCGACTATAAGGCAGCAGCAGTACTTAACGGTATTGGTGAGCAGTCTGCGGACATCAACCAAGGTGTTGATCAGGCAGATGGTGAGATCGGTGCAGGAGACCAGGGACTTATGTTCGGGTACGCTTGTAAAGAGACACCAGAGCTTATGCCTCTTCCTATCCACATCTCTCACCGCTTAACAGAGCGTTTGGCATTTGTACGTAAAGAGGGAATCATTCCTTACTTACGTCCAGATGGTAAAGCACAGGTCTCTGTGAAGTATATAGATGGTAAACCGGTCTCTGTAGAGACTGTTGTTGTCTCAACACAACACCATGACGATGTAGACCAGGCACAACTTCGCGAAGACGTTATTAACGAAGTTATTAAAGTTGCGATCTCTGCTGACTTACTAACAGATGACACTATCTACCACATCAACCCAACCGGTAATTTCGTTATTGGTGGTCCACAAGGTGATGCAGGTCTTACAGGTCGTAAGATCATCGTTGACACTTATGGTGGTTCTTGTCCTCATGGTGGTGGTGCCTTCTCTGGAAAAGACCCAACCAAGGTTGACCGTTCTGCTGCTTACGCTGCAAGACACGTCGCTAAAAACCTGGTAGCTGCAGGCGCTTGTGAACGTGTTACTGTTCAAGTTGCTTACGCTATTGGTGTCGTTCAGCCTGTCTCTATCATGGTAAACACCCATGAGACAGGTGTGGTCAGTGATGAGAACATAGAAGCATGTATCTCTGAGCTGTTTGACCTTTCACCAAAAGGTATCATCGACTCTCTAGACCTTCTTCGTCCTATCTACCGTAAAACGGCAGCATACGGACACTTTGGTCGTGAGGACCAAGACTTTACTTGGGAGAAAAAAGATCGCGTTGAAGATATCAAAGCGTTTTTAAATCTCTAAAACCTCTCTATCATATGACAAAGCGCTGCTTTGTCATGAATCCTACACCTTTTTCATAATTGAACACCCCTTCTCTTTTTTTATCTAATCTTTAAAAGTTCTCTAATATGTCATAATCCGAGTTGTATTAGTTAATCGTTGGAGAGTAGATGGGGTATAAAGTTTTAAGAGTCTTAGGTCTGCTACTTTTAGGTCTGGTCATGTTTGTTAGTGGTGTTTGGGGAACATTGGCCCTTTACTATGCCGGACCTACCAATGAACTGCTGCGTTACACTCTGGTAGCAGGTTTTGGTCTGGTGGCTTTGGCATCATTGGCAGCGCTTGTTTTTCAAGGTTTCCGATGGCCTGTTTTTGGATTTTATGTACTCCAGCTTCTCATAGTACTGATTTGGTTTAAGATGATTACACCCTCTAATAACAGAATATGGCAAGAAGATGTGGCCCTTTTGCCTTATGTTACCCAAGACAAAAACCTATTTACCTTCCATAATGTGCGTAACAACAGCTACCGAAGTGAAACGGACTACACCCCTGCTTATTATGATAAGACTTATGACATTGATAAACTTGTTGGAGTGGACATTATTGCTGTTTATTGGATGGGTCCAGCGGTTGCCCATGTCTTTGTCAGTTTTGGCTTTTCTGATGGTGAACATTTGGCAGTTTCCATAGAGACCCGTAAAGAGAAGGGCGAAGCCTACTCGACACTTAAAGGTTTTTTTCGCCAGTACGAGCTCTATTATGCCGTTGCTGACGAGAGAGACGTCATAGGTCTGCGTACCAACTACCGTTTTGACCCGGTAGAAGATGTCTACATCTACCCTATGCACGGAAGCCTTGCAGATGCCCGCAGTCTTTTCTTGAACTATGTCGAGCAGATCAACAAGCTCAAAGAGCAGGCTGAGTTTTATAACACGCTGACCACGAACTGTACTACCAACATCTGGCTCAATGCTACGGCTGATGGCAGCATAAACGATATTCCTTTTAACTGGAAGATCCTGATCAGTGGCTATGTTCCGCAATATCTCTATGAACAGGGGCGTCTTGAGACACACGGTCTCTCTTTTGATGCACTGAGAGAGCAGGCCCATGTCAACGAGAGAGCCAAAAGATGCGGGATTGTTGAGGATTTTTCGAGATGTATCCGACAAGAGATACCGCAAAAGCGTTAAGACAAGCTGATAAGATGTAACCCTCATCACAGACTGCTCACACTTAAAAAGCTATACTCCTTTACATAGGAGTTAACATGCATCTCATCAAATCTTACAAAGAATTTTCTCGTCTGAGTGAATACACCCACTCTCTTTCTCTTCTGCTTGCGCGTATAGCGGTGGCCTACGGCTTTTATGAACCGGCCATGATGAAGTGGAACGACATCAACTCTGTTGCAGAGTGGTTTGGTTCCATGGGCATCCCGCTGCCGCTTTTCAATGCCTACTTGGTGGCTACAACTGAGATTGTAGGTGTTGTCTTCCTTATTTTAGGATTACTTACCAGAGTGATCTCTATACCCCTTATGATCATTATGATCGTGGCGATCACCTCTGTGCATTTTGGTCACGGCTTCAGTGCGGCTGAGAATGGTTTTGAGATACCGCTCTACTACCTGCTCTTTTTGTTTATCTTTTTTGCACATGGAGCAGGGAAGTTCTCTTTAGACCGTCTTCTCTTCGAGAAAAAAAGTTAAGGAGCAGGCTATGGAAGCGCTTATTAACTTTTCACAGAGCATCGGAGGTTACCATTTTCCCATTTTGATGTTTCTCATACAGGCATTTGTGATCCTTTTTATAGTGATTTCGATCATGCTGCTGATCTACGATCGCTACATACAGCGTGAGAACCAGTTACTTATCAACTATCCGCTGATCGGACGTCTACGTTATGTTTTTTATGCACTGAGAGACCCTATGCGCCAGTACTTTGGTGATGAGAAGTTTTACGAATCCTTTGACAAGGTGAAGTGGGTCTATGATGCAGCAGAGAGGCGTTCGGCTTATGCCTCCTTTTCACCGGGTCAACCTCAAAAGAGTGCGAGACTGAGTATTAAAAATGCCAACTGTGTACTCAACACGACTGATGTGAGTGATGACTTCAGTGTGGTCTTTGGTGAAAATGCCAAAAAGCCTTTTACAACCCGTTCGGTCTTTGGACGGAGTGCCATGAGTGATGGTGCTATCTCTCCGGAGGGGACCCGTGCTTTCAGCAAAGGGGCATATCTTGGTAAGTTTCCTATCAACACGGGTGAGGGGAGTCTTACTTCCAACTTTTTGTATACACACAAATATTGTGCCCAAAACAGGGACTATATGGAAGTCTATGAAGGGACACTGTTTGCTAAGAGTGTTTATAAAATATTGAAGGTTGTAGTAAACCAAGCTATAAGTGAAAAGGTCTATCGCCATATGGTCATTGACAGTGCAGATGCTGAGAGTTACTTGTTTGATCTGAGTGCTATGGTCTGCTACAGAGTAGACTGGAAAGCACCACTTTCATCTTTTCCAGATGAAGTTCCTAAGGATATTCCTGACATCATATTTCAGATGGGAAGCGGACTTTACGGAGTACGCCATGCTGATGGCAGTTTTGATGAAGAGCGTTATAAAAAGACGATGGCCTTTGCTCGTATGACGGAGATTAAGATGGCTCAGGGTGCCAAGCAGACAGGCGGCAAGCTGTTGGCGTCCAAAGTAAGTGAAGCCATTGCCTATTATCGTGGGGTTGAACCCTACAAAGACCTCTTTTCGCCTAACCAGTTTCCTTTTGCCCATAACCTTGAGGAATTATTTGACTTTATGGGCCGTTTGAAAGCACTTTCTGAGAAACCGGTAGGCGTGAAGATAGTTATCTCTTCTCAGGAGGGATTTGACGAGTATGCCAACCTCATAAAAGAGCGTGTTGATACCGGGTCTAATGCTTATCCCGACTTTATAACCGTAGATGGCGGTGAGGGCGGAAGCGGTGCGGCACCTCTTGAGATGATGATGACAGTGGGCATGACCATCGCTAAAGCACTGCACATAGTTGACAGTACTTTAAGACGCGTGGGGGTGAGAGAACAAGTCAAGATAATCGCCAGTGAAAAAGTTTTGACACCTGATGATGCCATCGTCCTCTTTGGCATCGGGGCTGACTATGTTGCCATCGCCAGAGCATTTATGATGAGTGCAGGGTGTATCCGTGCGAGAGAGTGCTCGGGTGCCCATGGTCGCGCCTGCCCTGTTGGGCTTGCGACCCAAGACAAAGGTAAACGTGCCTCGTTTTTGGTAGAGAAAAAGGCTAAAAATGTAGCCTCATACCATGGACAGCTCATTTACGGCATCCGTAACCTGCTTGCCATTATGGGAGTAGACCATATTAGTAAGCTAAACAAAAAGAACCTTATATTTAAAGACCATACTGGTAAGACATACATGGATGTTGATCAGTACTTTAAAGAGGCTATTGTTTAAGCTCTTTGATGACTTTACCAACATCACCCAGACAGCATCCACCGCTAGGATTGAGGGTCTCACATGAACAGCCAGGGTCATCCATCTTTACCTTGATATCTTCGAGTGCCACAGTTTCACCGGTTGCCTCTAATTCGGCTTGGATCTTCTCTTTAGTCCACTCAAAACAGTAGCAGACGGTCGCAGGCGTTGCTCCCTCTTTCAGCCCGACAATAACTGTGATGTCGTTTTGGGTTAAAACTGTCTCATCTCTGAAATAGACAGTTTTACATGTTGGTGTCTTGCAGTAGTAAAAGCCGTCGAGACACTCAATTCTGGACTTAGCCTCATCAGTCAATAGACTTTCAAGAGTGAGTTCTAAAACACCTTTGGCCTGTTCACCACAACTGGGGCAAACTGCTTTTCCTTTAGGCTTGGGTGTACAACAGCCACCACCTTCAACTGAACAGCTTTCACTTTTTTCTTCTTTAATAGGTTTGAAATTAAACATGATGTTTCCTTTTGTTTACATATTACGTAGAGACTTGAGTTTGTTGAGGGCGATAAGACCCAAGATGAGAGAGAGAACAAGGTTGATGCCTATGAGTACCATGTCACTTGTGGTGGGCATGACCATGATATCTTTGCCTAAGTCATGGCTGCTGTATAGATTCAGGAAATCAAAGATGGTGTCTATGATCCAGTAGGTGATGTATACAAAGATGTTGTAGTAGATGAAGTCCATTAATTTGCGCATGATGTTTCTTGTTGTGGTTTTTATGAATGATACTCTTTGATGGTGTCTGTGCGGTAAATAGGGTTTTGCGCTTAGTCATCCCTGCGTAGGCAGGGATCCACGAGTTCATGTGGTCTTACAGTCTGTTTTTAATCTTGTTTTTTAGCTTCTTTGAACTTTGAAACCTAATCTTGCGACCCGTTCTCTTTTTGACTCGACAAAAAGAGAACCAGAAAAACCGCTCGCAACGGCTTCGAGCCCGATAGCTATCGGGTACCATCCTTCCACACTATAAGAAGCTAAAAATGACTAACTCGACTACGTCTCAAACAGAGCCCTTTTCTTAACGCCTCTTATAGTATTCCAGTCTGCTCTGCAGGGGTTGCGAAGGTAGAGCAAAAGGTGACGCATTGATCAAAGTTAAAACTTCGTTTTAATCCCTGCCGTAATACCCAGTAAATTTAAATACTCAGAGTCGAATAAACCGCTACGCCAAAATTAAATGGATATTATCAATAAGTCAGAATAGGAATAAAAAAGCAGTTTAATGCTTTAGGGACCCCTCTATCACCTTCTTGACAACCAAAAAATCCTTACTATAAACAAAACAGCTACCGACTCTGCAAGCTAAAAAGAGACCACTGCTGTCGGGTTTGGTAAGCAGATAAGGGTATCGTATCTGCCTGATCTCTTTTTGATGTCTCTCCAAGATCTTGACACTGTTCTTTAACAGCACCACACTATACTTCTGCATCAAAAGTGCCTTGACAGAGGCTGGTGCGAAGGTGACATCCTGCAGGATCTCTTGTTGACGTTGGAATAACGAGCGATTGGCGAGATCTTGTAGCTTTAGGGATTCTGTCAGTGAAGCCATTTTGAGCAGGTTTTGCATCATAGTGGCGTAGGCACTGGTGTAATATTTGTCTTGCAGTGGTGCTTCTACGCGAGGTGTGGTTTCAGAGAGGTACCAGTGTCCATCTTTGTAAAAACGTTTTGTTGCCTCTTTTGTCAAAGTAGTCGCGAGTTTAAGGTAGTGCTTGTCATAGGTGATCTCATAAAGGTCGATGAGTGCTTTGATGCTAAAGGCATGATCTTCAAGCAGGGCAGCTTGTGTTGGAACAGCTCCTTTTAAACTGTAGTGGTAGAGCATGTTGTCTCTGTATAAAAGAGAGAAGATTGCTTTGAAGTGTTTAAGAGCCTTCTCTTTATACGTGACATCGATTTCTGATGCCTTGGCATAGGCAGAGACCATCATCATATTCCATGCCGTGATGAGCTTCTGGTCGACAAAAGGATAGTCGCGTTTCTCCTGGGTCTTTTGCAGTCGTGCTCTGAAGCGCTTATATTCCTTTGGCCGTTGGTCGCTGTAAAAGTTGAGATGTACCTTGCCCTCAAAATTACCTGCCTTTGAAAGGTCCAATGATTCTAGCAGCTCTGCATCATTTTGTGCTGCCTTTTTGACTTCGGCGAGGCTGAAGGTAAAGTAGCCACCCTCTTCATGATGCGTGTCTGCATCGGATGCACTGAAAAAGAGACCGTGGTAACCAAAACGTTTTTGCGTCATGTCTATAGTCTCTGTGACGACCTCTTTAAAAAGAGGCTCTTTAGTCAGCTGATAGGCTTTGACATAGAGTGGCACAAGTTCAGCCTGGTTGTAGAGCATCTTCTCAAAATGGGGGATCTCCCAAGCACCATCTGTACTGTAGCGAAAGAAGCCTCCTCCGGTATGGTCATAAAGTCCCCGCATCGCCATGGCTCTTAACATGTTTATAGCCATTGCCTCAGCCTCTTCTTCTCCAAGGATAGAAAGGTCGAAAAGCAGGTCGATCTTTCCTGCTTCTGGAAACTTTGGGGCTGTGTCAAAGCCATAAAAAAGGTCATCGTACTGTTTGAGGAGGTCTTGAAACAGTTTCGCGGGCTGGAGTTGCTGGTGATTATATGTCAGTGTGCTGAGCGTTTGTGCACTAATGAATGCTGTCGCTTCTTTTATCTCCTGCGGCTGTGTTTTGTAAAGTGCGGCATAGGTGGGTAAAAGGGTGTCGAGTCCATCTTGGTATTTGGTAGCGTGTGGTGGCAGGTAGCCTGCGATGTAAAACGGCTTTTTATCTTCAGTCAGCAAGATGGTCAGTGGCCAGCCGCCCGAACGGTGTTTTACTTTTAAAAAGAGCTGCTGGTAGTAAGCATCAATATGGCTTAACTCCT
>JALWKG010000255.1 GCA_027081565.1 Helicobacteraceae bacterium | reverse complement strand
CTATAAATAGATAGTATTTATAAAAGGAGCATTGGATGGTACATAAGATCCTTTATCTTTCTCTCATAACAACACTCTCACTTTATGCCACATGTCAAGATAAAACTTTTGATGTAGATATAGGAACCTGTTATGAACAAGAGGGCAACCTAAACTTGGCTCAGGCCGCTTATGAACGGGCGCTGATGCAAGACAGTGACAACACTCAAGCGAAGATGAAACTCATCTCTTTATACCGTGAGCAGGGGATGCAAAAAGATGCTGAGGCCCTCTTGTCCACGGTAGATGAGCAGCAACTCACCCCACAACAGAGAACCACGCTTGCCACCTTGCAAGAGAAGAGACCTTCAACAGTAGGAAAGGCCCGTGCCCAAGTGACTTTGGATCTGGGTTATGATGACAACATCAACATCAATCACACCTATTTTTATAATACGACCTTCTCTAATAATCCTATGGGAACCCGTTTTATTCGACTCAATGCCGATCTAAGTTACCAATACGACCTCCCCAATAGTCGCGGTTGGTTTTTACGTAGTGACGCCAATCTCTACCATCAATACAACATGGATGTAGATACCTATAATAGCCATCAATATGACACCATGTATGGCCGTCTTTATGCTGGTGGTGGCTATGGCGCCAACAACTTTTCTGTCTATGTCCCTCTCTTTTATGACCGTCTTAATTTTTTAGACCGTGATCTTTTTAAAGAGATTGGTATACGACCCGACTTTAATATGATGTTTAAAAAGATGTTTGTACTCAACGCCAATTTGCTCTACTCCAAACGTAACTATTTTCAGTCAACGGACCAGATACGTAATGACACTATCTTAGGACTGGAAAGTGGCTTTTACTGGGTCTACAACCGACATAATGCCTATGCTAAACTCCGTTACGACAAGTTCAGTGCCCAAGATGCTAACGCCATACCTCTAGGAACCAAGGTCTTTGTAGACAAAGAGATGATCTCCTTAACATTTGGGGGTCTCTATTCCATTAAAAATATTATGGATATACGAGGTCAGTTTCTCTATAGAAAAGGGGACTTTAAAGAGATCCCACTCTTTTTTGGTAGACTCAAGCGTGATGATACGACCAAAGATATTTTACTCTCGTTTGAACGTGATCTCATCCCTGATCTACGGGCACACATACAGTTGCATTACCTGGATAACACCTCAAACTATAATCAGGCTATATTTACTAAGAAAGAGGCCCTTGTTGGTCTTGTATACACCTATTAGGAGCAGAGACTATGAAGATTTTATTACTTATTATGATGACACTTTCCACACTTTTCGCAGCCATCGGTGAGATCACAGCAGTTCAAGGCGAGGCACAACTCCAAAGAGAGGCTACCGTCTTACCTGTAAAAAAGGGGACATCTCTTGAGGAGAAAGACCTTTTAGAGACACAAAAACACTCTAAAGTACAAGTGATCTTAAAAGATGATACTGTTATCACCATCGGCCCACAAAGCAGTTACTTTTTTGAAACCTATCAAGACCAGGCAGAACCTAAAGTACTGATGCGACTCCAACATGGATTTTTCAAAATCATCACAGGTAAAATAGGAAAAATAGCACCAGAGCGTTTTAAAGTAAAGACAGAAGTCGCTACTATTGGTATTAGAGGGACACAGTTTATGGCCTCAGTCCAAGAAGGTAAAGAGTCTATAGCCTGTAGCCGCGGTGCGTTGGTCGTGGAGACAGAAAAGACTACCTTTGAACTGCCCGCTGGGATGATGCTTGTGTATCAAAACAGTCGTTGGAGTATGCACGAGATAGACCCTGGCAGTTTTGAGCCTATCATGATGCAACAGAGTGTAGCGCCACAAAAGAAAACTGCCCTTGAGCAAACGACACAGCATCTGCCTGACTTTAAAGAGAGCTACACTCCATTAGAACAGCAGATCGATAAAGAACATTATGATAATTATCAACAACCATATTAACTCTTAGCATGGATAGATAAAGGAGCACTGTTTTGCAACAACACAATAAGTTTTCATGGGGTGACATACTAGGTGGCTTCTCTGGAGCTGCCGTTGCCCTGCCCCAGTCAATGGGCTTGGGTATTGTACTTTTTATCGCCATGGGACTGGACGCCTCCACTGGTGCCTTAGCAGGCCTCATCGGTGCCACACTGCTCCTTTTTGTCTCTGGCGGTATTGGTGCGACCATAGGGATGATGAGTGCACCTAACGGTCCCATGACCATGTTGCTTGTCGGTGTTATGGGCAGTATGTCTGCACAAGGTGCCAGCAGCGATCTGATGTTACTGACCCTGAGTGCGATCTTGGTGACTACCGGACTTTTCCAGATCCTCTTTTCACTGCTTGGGGGCACGCAACTCATTAAGTTTATCCCCTACCCTGTTGTTGCCGGTCTCGTCACAGGAGTTGGTCTTTTAATGCTCAAATCCCAGTGGTCGCTTTTAGCTAAAGGTTTCGAAGGTGTCATTCCCCTGAGCCTTCAGACAGGCTACCCCCTTCTCATCGCTGTTATCACTGCACTCGTTATGATGCTTCTCCCAAAAGTAACAGCCAAGAGAATTCCCGGTGCTGTAGGTGGGCTCATCATAGGAATCGCTCTTTATTACCTTTTGTTGACCTTTTTACCACTAAGTGCACAAACAGACTGGGTTGTCGGGGCCATCCCTTCTGTCAGTGGCATACATATTGGGATCCCAATAGATTCACTTCAGCTTTTATCTATCGAGACCGTGGTACTTTCTGCTCTTGCCCTGATGATTTTAGGGACTACAGATTCTCTTGTCACCTCACTTGTAGCCGACTCCAAAACACAAGAACGCCATAACAGTAAAAAAGAGATCATTGCACAAGGTAGCGCTGAAGTACTGATCGGTTTGATCGGTGGCCTGGGTGGTTGGGGTACTAAAGGTGCCACTCTGGTTGCCATCGATGCAGGTGGTCGCCGTTGGAGTGCTGTATTTGCAGGCCTCTTTTTTTTAGTACTTATGCTCTTTGCAGGATCAGCAGGTGCTTACCTTCCCGTTAGTGTCTTGGCTGGTATCGTCGCTATGGTTGGGATTGGCATGGTCGATCGTAATATCTTCTCTTGGATACAGTATCAGCATACACGGCTTGACGCTATAGTTGCTCTTTTAGTGGTCATTACCATCGTAAGTTTTAACCTTGTAACTGCCGTAGGTATCGGAGTCTTGATCTCTATTTTACTTTTTGTCAGTCGTCAAACACGCAACGCCATACTCCATCGCCGTATCACCGCTAAAGAGCATCACTCTTTTTGTGCCCGCTCTAATGAAGCCTTAGATATCTTAGAGCAGTATGGTGAAGCCATTGTCCTTTATGAGCTTAAAGGTGATCTCTTTTTTGCAACAGCAGACCGGCTTCGTACAGAGATCACTGAAGAGATGGAAGAAGGGAAGATCCTTATTTTACACTTCAGACGGGTCAAGTACATTGACCTCAGCGCTATGATCGTACTACTTCAAATTGCTCAAGAAGCCTCTGAAAAAGGGTGTGAGTTGATCTTTTGTCATCTTCATAAAGGGCTGGGCTTTGGTAGAAAAGCCTCCAAAGCCTTTAAACATATCGATGTTAAACAGAAGTTCTCCAGCAAGGTCTTTGTAGACACTGACAAAGCACTCGAATATGCAGAGAACCTCTTATTAGCACAAAAGGGGTATGTGGAGCCTCCTCTCACCCAGGAGGTCCCCCTTGAAGAGAATAACTTCTGTTCTAAAATGGATGCAGAGCAAAAAACTATCATTAAACAGGTAGGAAAAGTCCATAACATCTCTAAAGACCTTGTACTTTTTGAAAAAGGTGATTATGGCGACTCTCTTTTTCTTATTTTAAAAGGTAGCTTGGAGATCCGTCTCTATACCGATACTTATGAATATACACGACTGGCCAAATATGGAAGTGGCACCTATTTTGGTGAGATCTCATTTATTGCACCAGGGCCACGGTCTGCTCAGGCCATTGTTCTCGAAGATGCCAAACTTTTAGAGGTCTCACGAGATGCATTGATGCAACTGCAAGAGAGTGCCCAGGCCAAGCTTGCACTGGCCCTTTTACTCGAGATCGGCGTGACACTGAGTAATGAACTTCGTCGCTCTGCCGCAGATATACAACGTTTGGAGCAGTGGTAAGAAAAAGTTGTGAAGTAGGAAAGATTAAACTATTTTAGAGATGATTACTTTAAAGACTCAAGAAGAAGATCAAACGCTATGGTCTGAAAAAGGTTAAGCACGTACTGCTTTAGCCAACTGTTGAGGAAGCAGTCCAAGAGAGGCTTCTACCAACTTGGTGTTACCATGCGTAATAAAGGCATCTTCATACTCGAAGCTTGTCACTTCTATACCTGTGATCTTCTCTTGTGCTAAAAATTCTAATATTGCAGAACCAACACCACCCATTTTAGCACTGTCACTAAAGATATACCAACGCAAATGCTTCTGTGCCAAAGCTCTTAACATCGCTTCATCAAGAGGCTTTACAAAACGAAGATCAAGCAGTGCCACATCTTCATCCATAAGTGCTCTCGTCTGTGCTGCACGTCCTACTCCATTACCGTAACCTATAAAAAGGATCTCGCTCTCTGCTTCAAAAAGAAGCTGAGACTGACCCTCTACAAAGGGTGTTGACTCTGGAAGTTCCGCCTCCATAAAGGCCCCTCTTGGATAACGCAGAGAGAGCGGATGAGCATAAGTACTTGCAAAATCTATAGACTGGTGAAAAGAGTTTTCATCTCTTGGTGCACAAACTCTCATGTTAGGGATAGCACGCATAAAACTGATGTCAAAGACACCTTGATGGGTCTCTCCATCTTCACCAACCGTTCCCGCTCTGTCCATGGCAAAGACCACAGGCAGGTCCATCAGACAGACATCATGGATGACCTGATCATAACCGCGCTGCATAAAGGTAGAATAAATGGTACAAAAAGGTTTAAACCCCTCAGCTGCCAAAGCCCCCATAGAGGTGACCGCATGCTGTTCTGCAATCGCCGCATCCCAAAAACGATCAGGATACTTTTCCAGCAGTGGCGTTAGACCGGTACCTCCAGGCATCGCCGCCGTCACACCTACGATCTTCTCATCTTTTTCGCAAAGTGCCAACATCGCTTCTGTGTAGATCTGAGTCGCTGATTTGGCACCGCTTTTGGGAGCACTGGAACCGCTCTCTATGTCAAATGGTCCTACGCCGTGCCACTTCTCATGTTGGCCTTCAGCGATCTTGTAACCCTTACCTTTGACAGTTTGTGCATGAATGATCACCGGTTTACCCAGTGCCTTCGCTTTTTCAAAAGTCTCGATCAAGACCTCAAGATTATGACCGTCAACCGGACCAATATACTCTATCCCTAACTCTTCAAACAAGATCCCAGGAGTAATCAGTTTGAAAGACTCCTCAAAACGCTTGGCCATATAGTGAGCACCCTCACCGAAGTTGTCCACAAAGGACTCTGTTTTTTTACGAAACTTCTGATAAAAAGGGCTTGCCATTGTCGAGGTCAAGATCCGAGAAAGTGCACCAATAGGCTTGGCAATACTCATCTCATTATCATTTAGGATGATCACCATAGGGTATTTACGGTCACCTAACTCATTCATCGCTTCAAAGGCCATACCTGCAGTGATAGAACCATCACCGATCATGGCCACCGGTATACGTTGTCCCTCTTCGCCTTTAAGTGCTATCGCCTTTGCCGCACCGACACCTAAAGAGATCGAAGTTGAGCTGTGTCCTGCAACAAAAAAGTCATCTTCTGACTCTGAAGGCTTGGTATAACCGCAGAGACCATCAAACTGTCGCAAGGTACTAAAGTCATCCCAACGGTCTGTAATGAGTTTATGTGCGTAGGCTTGATGAGAGACATCGAAGATAAAGGGATCTTTTTTAGAGTCAAAGACCTTGTGCATTGCAACAATAAGTTCTGTCGCCCCAAGAGTAGAGCTGAGATGGCCCCCATTAGTACTGACGACTTCTAAAATACGTTCACGAATATCACCACACAGTGTCTGCAGTTCATCTAATGTGTATGATGATATGTCCATGCCTATCCTATACTTCTTTTCTTGTGCGAATTCTACCATCTTCTCTTAGTTGTTGTGCTAAGAGATAGAGGTTTTTAATCGCTTGTGTACTTATTTGCTGGTCTGTTTGTCTGAAAGCATCCATAACCCTCTGAAACTCAGCCGAAGCTTTTGGTGACATGTTAGCAAAGAACTTCTCTTGCAACTCTTTTGTTGCACCCTTCAGTGCAAACATAAGCTCTTTTTTATCTACCGCTTTAAGTAATACACGCAGAGCTTGGTCTTCCAGTCCTCTTAAATAGCTGCAGGCATCTGCCAAGGGGTTAAATGTACGTTCCAAAAATCTCTCTATAAGATCGAGGCTCTCTCTTTTTGGTATTTTAGAGACTTCTGCCAAAGAGAGAAACTTCTGCTGCTCTGTCTCTGTCAAACCCTCAAAAAGAGTACGCTGATAGGATGGTTCCAGATGCATTAAGATGAGTAGTGCCAGTTGAGGCTGTTGTGCTCTTAAAAAGCTAAGAGAATTTTCAACTGTCAATCCTTCAAAACTTCGGAAACCTTTATCGTTTTTACTTTTAAAAGCATCTACCATATTTATCTTTTCCAGCCACAAAAGATAAGGCGCTTTTTCATCTAACACTTCATCTTCCACTCTTTCCAACACACTACTCTTCTCTACAGCTTCTTCACTCTTGACTAAGAGTTTGGGTTCAAGTAAAACAACAGGATCAGGATCTTCCAAGTAAAGATATGACAGCAGTGCTGCACTTGCTAGGATCAGTACCAAAAAAAAGTAGAGTATATAGATAAAAAGATCAAAAAACGGATCAGTGATCGTTGTACTTTTGGAGAGTAGAGAGGTGAGATAAAGCAGTAAAAATAGGAGTGCTCCTAAAAAAAGCACACTCGATTTAAAGTGTTGTACAACCCGCTGTTTTAACACCTCAAGATAAAAAGGCATCTTGTTTTAGAGGAGGACCTCGGCCAATTCAAAAAAGCGGCTGTTTTGTGCAGGAGTCCCGATGGTCACACGAATAGCATTAAGCCCATAACCTTTAAGATCACGAACGATCATCCCCTGTTCCAACAGCGACTGTGCAAGTGATGAGGCGCTTCGATCTTCATCAAAGACAAGCGTCACAAAGTTTGTGAAACTCTCTATTGCCTCAAGCCCATGTGTCGCAGCAAAATCATTATAACGACCCATCTCATCGAAGTTTTTAGCAATACACTCTTGAACAAAAGCCTCGTCGTCGAGCGCCACTGTGGCTGCTTCCAAAGTTAAGGTCGTAATGTTAAAAGGTGGGCGTAGTTTGTAAAAAGCTTTAATGATATCAGGCCGGGCGATCCCGTAACCTACACGCATGCCACCAAGACCATAAGCTTTAGAGAAGGTGCCAAGATAGAGTACATTGTCATAGTTTGAGACCAACTCTTTAGGTGTTACGGACTTACTTGCATCTTTAAAGGCTGTATATTCCATATAAGCGCCATCAACGACAACCAGTGTCTCACTGTCTATTTTATCTAGAAAAGATTTTAGAGCCTCAGCATCAATAGCATCACCCGTTGGGTTGTTCGGTGTACAGATAAAGATAATCTCTGGTCTGTGTTCGAGATAGAGTTCATAAAACTCTTCAAGATCATGTTCACGAGAGCTTGTACGAACGATCTCTGCACCCACCTGTTTGGCATAGATCTCATACATCGCAAATGTGATGGAGTTCATCAAGATCTTAGAGCCCTTTGAAGCTTTAGCATGGATAGCAAACTCTATCACCTGATCACTACCCGCACCGATCACAAGTTCATTTTCAGCAACATCAAACTTCTTGGAGAGTGCTGCTTTTAGGTTCATCATGGAGTCGTCCGGATAAAGCGCCATGTTGGCGACAATCTTGGAGACTGCCTCTTGAACCTTGGGAGAACAACCATAAGGGTTTTCATTACTTGCCAGTTTCACCACATCTTTACTCTCTATACCAAAGTCACGTACTACTAGCTCAATGGGCTTACCGGCCTCATAACTGACAATATCATCTAAAACGGCATTAAACTTCATATTTCACCTTTTACATACGAACCCAAACAGGTGATCTCATCACCATGCTTTGTCATAATTTTTTGAACATTTTCATCTTCTATATGTCCATAAATATCCATAAAGAACCAGTAAGCAAAACCACTTTCATCATGTGCTGGACGTGACTCGATCTTGCTCATGTTAATGCTTTCTGCTTCAAAATCACTCAAGAAGTTTACCAAAGCACCTGACTTGTCAGCATCTTTAAGACGTACAAACAGAGAAGTCTTGTCCTGACCACTCTGTCCATTTTTGAAGTCACTCAAGATAAAGAAACGTGTTGTGTTGTCATGTACATCTTCAATGTTTTCAAACATCGTAGGCACACCATAAAGTTTTGCGGCAATGTGACTACAGATAGCTGCAGACTCAGGGTCCTCAGAGGCGAGGATCGCAGCCTTGGCCGTTGACTCCACAGGGATCTGCTCAATGTGAAGCAGCTCATGCAGTTGCAAAAACTCACGACACTGACCAAAACCCTTATCTTTAGAGTAGATACGTTTAATATCTTTGAAATGTTCCGCCTTGGTCGCAAAAGACATATGGATCGGCATATAAAGTTCAGCAACAATTTTAATAGAACTTTTGGCAAGAAGGTCCAAGGTCTCACCTACGATACCATCGCGTGAGTTCTCTATAGGCACCACACCGAACTTCGCACGACCGGACTCAACTGTTTTAAAAACAGAGTGAATTGAGCCTACGCTAAGGTAGTCACTCATCGCCCCAAACCGTGACTCTGCTGCCTGATGGGTAAAGCTTCCCTCAGGTCCTAAGTAGGCGATGCGCTCTGGCAGTTCAAGGTTGCGAGAGACGGCAAATATCTCTAGATACAGTGCTTCTATCGCCGCTGCATTTAAGAGTCCTTTGTCAGCTTTTGACTTGGCACTCAGTCTCTCGATGATCGCTTTTTCACGTTCAGGACGATAGATAGCACCACCTGTGTCATGTTTGATCTCACCCACACGTTCAACCACACGCATACGCTCATTTAAAAGATCTAACAAGGCTTCGTCGAGTCTATCTATCTCTTTACGACAGTCATCTAAAGTTATCAGTTCGTCTCTTCTCATGCCTTATCCTTTTACTCTTTTAGTCTAAAAATTCTTTTTCAAGTGCGATCAGGTCTTCAAAAGTCTCACGTCTTCGGATGAGACGGTCTTGACCGCCTTCGACAGCTACTTCTGCAGAACGCCCACGGGTGTTATAGTTACTACCCATACCAAAACCGTAAGCACCCGCACTATGCACTACAAGCAGATCGTCATGTTCTAAAGCCGGAAGTTCATAATCTTTAGCCAAGAAGTCACCACTTTCACAGACAGGACCTACAATGTCCGCCTTACTCTTCTCACCCTCTTTGTCAACCGCTTCTACAAAGTGGTAGGCATTGTAAAGGCTTGGACGGATCAAATCGTTCATCGCACCATCCACGATTACAAAACGTTTGTCATCATTTCTTTTTTCGTACATCACTTTAGTTAAAAAGTACCCAGCATTGGCAGTCAGGTAGCGTCCCGGCTCACCGATCACGGTAATATCAAGACCCGTTAATGTCCCTAATATCGCCTGTCCATATTCGTAAGGATCAATCGTTGTCTCATTGTCGTATTTTATACCCAGACCACCGCCAATATCAAAGAACTTCAGTTCAATATCTATGGCTTGCAAAGAACGGACCAAGTCAGCAACGATCTCTGAAGCTTCTCTGATAGGATCGATCTCTGTAAGTTGTGAACCAATATGAGAATGGATTCCTACAGGGTCTAAGTGCTCAGAGTTTTTAGCACGGATATACATACGCTTTGCAGTGTTTATGTCTACTCCAAACTTGTTAGCATGAAGTCCTGTTGAGATATAAGGGTGTGTTTTAGGATCGATGTTTGGGTTAACACGAATACTGATACGGGCTTTGACATCAAGCGCTTTGGCGATCATCTCAACACGTTCCAATTCACCATCACTCTCGAGGTTGATATAAAGGATGTCAGACTCTAAAGCTTCGCGGATCTCAGCATCTGCTTTACCTACACCAGAAAAGATGATCTTGTATTTTGGGATACCTGCTAAAAAAGCACGTCGTACTTCACCAATAGAGACACAGTCCGCCCCTGCACCCAGTTTTGCAAAGTGGCGAACAACACTTAGGTTCGAGTTGGCTTTTACTGCATATGCCAAGATCGCTTTACGACCCTTAAAGGCATTTTTGAGCGACTCATACTGCGCACTCATCTCATCAAGATCGTACACATAAAGTGGGGTCTGATATTTCTCTGCCAAAGCTTTAAAGTTCATTACATCTTTTCCTTATCTAGAAAGATCTTCTAGCTGTTTAATGTGCGAATTTTAGCAAACTTCTGCTTATGATGAAGATATTTTAGAAGACTTTTATACCACCTGCTAGCAGCATAATATGGAACTTAAGATGTTTGACTGCTAGGGTGGTCAGGACTCTTGTTGGGTTTGTGTACAGTCGCATGCCTTTTCCACTGCCAGATCGCCCCCAAAAAGAGCAGGATTACAGGCAGGACAATACCCAACTCACTCGCAATTGCCTTGTTAAAAGAGAGTTCACTTAAAATAAAGAGCAGCGACCACACCATCAAGGTCGCCAAAATAGCAGCAAAACTAAAAAGGGTGACATTTAAAAAACGCTGCGAGACAGGTACGAAAAAGAAGATGATGATGATCAGACTCGGTACAAAAAGTGGGTTTAGAAAAGTTTTATAAAGCGCACTTTTGATCCGGTCAACATTGATGTTCTGATCTGTCAAGAGAAACAGAGCATCCACTGCATCCATGATCGTATAGTTTACCTTGCCTTCATAGACTCTATCGAGGATCTTAGGTTTAAACCCTTTAAGTATAGACATTGTCTCTCGCTCTTCTATGGTAATACCTGCATCTTCAAAGGAGATGTTTTCAGGCTTACGCATCAAGTGTGCTTTGGGAACATGCCAATAACCATCTTGATAATGTGCACTCTTGGCAACTACCAACTCTCTCAAGTTACTGTTATCTATCTTAAACACCCTCACATCTGTAGCCCTCTGCTGAAGGGGATAGAGTTTTCCAAAAAAGATATACTTGTTTTCAAAAGTGAAAAAGAGGTTGGATGTAGGACGTAGATAACTGGCATTTTTAGCAATATTGCTAGCATATTCATTGGCACGTGCAAAAGTAGAGGTGGTATGCAATGCTACATATACCGTAATGACCAAAACAGAGACCACAACAAAGGGCTTTAACATCGCGTTTTTCGAGTATCCTAACGAGTAAAATGCTACCAGAGCATTCGAACGTATCAGTAAAACCTTCGTTGCGATCATACCAAAGACCAGAGAAAGTGGTAGTAACATATCGATAGAGTAAAATATTTTGTAAGCAACATAGATCATAACAAGGTTGGCAGACTCTGGAAGTTTAGAGCTGTTTTCCATAAAGTCAAAGCCAACCATAAAGGCAGTAAGCGCAGCCAAAATGATCACAAAATACTTACTGTAATGAAAAGCGATATAGCGAAATGCTAACACAAATGGCGTCCTTAAAAGTCATAATGGGACTTGTTATACAAGATTTTACCCTAGCAAGATTAAGCGATAGGTGCGTTGGCCTTGTTAGGTACTTTTTTAATGGAATATTTTGAGGCTACATCTTCCCATGATTCACTGTTCCACAAGGCTTCAACAGCGTCAGCACACTGCGAGATCTGCTTTTGGAGCGCCTCTTCTTGATCAGCACTGTATTTGCCTAAGACAAAGCTGGTAACCTCACCTTTATGTTCAGGACGGCCAATACCCACACGAATGCGAAGGTACATTTTACCTATCAAAGCATCTGTAGACTTCAGACCATTATGACCACCGTGCCCTCCTCCCACTTTAAAGCGAATAGCACCAAAAGGGAGGTCAAGATCATCATGGATCACAACAACATCATCAATTTTATAAAACTTTTTTACAACAGCTATAGATTCGCCCGAAAGGTTCATAAAAGTGGTGGGTTTGAGAAAAAAATGATCTTTGATTTTGAAGAGTTCGCCCTGAAAAGCAGTTTTTTTAATAGTGTCGTGTGAATAACGACGAAGAAGTTCATCTATAACCATAAACCCGACATTATGTCGCGTTTGGGTATAGGCCGAACCAGGGTTACCGAGTCCGACAAAAAGCAAATTACTTCGCTTTAATGATACTTAGTACACCAACACGATCAGCATCAACAAACTTAGCGTTTTCAATAGCGTCAAGGTCACGTACTAGTACAGAATCACCAACATCTAGGTCAGCAACTTGAACAACGATTGAAGCTGGAAGTGCCTCTGGTGCTGCTTTAACGCCAAGACGCTTTTTAGCAACATACAACATACCTTTGTTTTTAAGACCAATTGGTGAACCCACAGTCTCAACCGGTACTAGAAACTTAGTAACAACACCTGGTTGTGCTACCATAAGATCAACGTGTAGAAGGTTTCCTGTTACTGCATGAGACTCATAGCTCTGTACAACAACATTCATCTCTTTGCCATCCAATTTGATTGGGAATGCCAAAGTCTCTTTATTACGAACAGTACGGATGTATTCATTCATCTTGAATGCAGCATTGATATTCTCAAGACCTTTTCCGTAAATATTCGCAATTAGATAACCATCGCGGCGTAGTGCTTTTGTACCCACTTTACCGATACTCTCTCTAATAATTCCTTCTAACATAGTTAGTTCCTTGTAATAAAATGAGCCGCATTATACCTAAGATCTTATAATAAACTTCTTGGTATTTTCTCTGCTGAAGTTGTTATACACCAAGGTCAAAAATGATCTTGATTCCCTTGTCCACTATCTTGACACTTTTGATCGATTGTACTGCAGCACCGATCAGCCCTTTTTCATGTTCTAAATTATAGATTGGTTCATCTTTAAAGTACTCATTAAGCGCTTTGTTCATGGTACTGTACAACATACCTTCCATGTCTTTAGAGATATAGGGACTCTCGATTTTAACGACTTTGATCTTGCGCAGATAGAGTCTACCACCTT
>JALWKG010000254.1 GCA_027081565.1 Helicobacteraceae bacterium | reverse complement strand
TCAAAAACAGGATATACGTTATCAAGTGTCTTTAGGGCCTGCAAGATAGGTGAAGAGGTAGAGGTGCGTGGTGTGGAGTGGTTACCTGCGATGGTGACAAAAGGTATGTCCGCCTGTTCTATGCGTTTGAGCTGTGTCAGTGCAAAAGTGATCGCTCTGTTGGAAGGGCTCGCACGATGAAACAGGTCGCCTGTATGTATGACATAATCAGGCTTTGTCTCTATGATAGCATCGATGACATCACTGAACGCCTTGTAAAAGTCAGCCTCACGCTGGTTGACACCATCTTTGTCAACAATGTCCAGATCATTGAACCCAAGATGTGTGTCTGAAAAATGTATGATCTTCACGGCTTATGCCTAATGTATTTAGATGCAGACATAGTAGCATTTTTATGCCATAGACACATATTAAATAACACTAATGATGTACATCAGTAAAATATATCCTCATTATACACAGCAGCACTCTTCTCTCTTACCTACATCTGGTCTCATAAATTTGTATTATTTATCCGAATATCGTATAATTATGAAAAAGGAGCATCTGTATGAAAACTAAAGAGATCTATGAAGTAGTTGGTGTTCCTCCTGCCACCTTGTTTGACTGGAGTAAACCAGGACATAAAAAAGAGAATCTTGCCAAATTATTAAAACAACTTTCAAAAGATGATGCCTTAGCACTCATTGCGAAGGCTGAACCTAAACAAAAACCCTTGATGTTGCTATCAACCGTTAACTGTTCCATAGGTGACAAGTCAAAGCATTTTACATTGACCAAGCTCAAAAACCTTTTTTATAAAAAAGACGATCTTGATCCTTATGAAAAATATGCCCTAAAAACGATAAAGAGAGAAGCTTTCCCCTCAGAACTGGAAGAGTTTGTTGATTATTATCATATTCCCACGACAAGAGTAGAAAAGGTGTTAGCAAGTATCAATGCTTAACGGTTCAAAGAAGCGTTATTTTGTTAAACCTTTTGATAATACATGAACACGTCTCTAAATGCTCCTCATATAATTATGAAAGTGTGTGACAGCCTGCTCAAATTATAATATGGAAACTACTGCACCACCCACTCTTTTTCAACAAGCAATTTATCATTAGAATAAACCCGTCCGACAAAACGTTCACCTTTATGAAATTTGCCTACCCCTTTGGGTGTGCCGCTCATGATGATATCACCATCTTCGAGTGTCATAAAGCTTTTGATCTCGTCTAGCATGATCTCAGGCTTATAGATCATAAGGTCGTAGTTGGCGAACTGTGTGAGAGTGTCATTGATGTGAAGGGTCATACGAAGTGTCTGAAGCGGTGCTGAGAGCCTGACAAAGTCACTTAGGACTGCTGATCTGTCAAAACCTTTGGCACGCTCCCACGGCAGGCCCTTGGACTTGAGGTGGTTTTGAATGTCGGCTTTGGTAAGGTCGAGACCAATGCCTACACCATAGATCTGCCCTGCTTTGAGCAAAAAGCAGATCTCGCTTTCAAAACGGCAATCCTCACTGATGTAGTGCAAGGTGCTGCTGATGGCAGAGTTGGGTTTGTTGAAGACTACCATGGACTCAGGGACTTCGTTGTTCAACTCTTCGATATGCTCGACGTAATTACGGCCGATGCAGACCACTTTCGAGGGAGTGCACATACCATTTTCAAGTATTACAGTGTTCATACATCCCCTAACGTATGAGCTGACAAAGAGCATTCTGGATGACGTTAAGCTCTTCTACTGTCACTGCCGCCAACTTCTCTTTCAAACGTGTTTTTGAAAGGGCTCTGATCTCGTTAATGCAGGCATCGCTGTTTTTTTGCAGCTTGGCACGTTTTGTGATGGTATAGCGAAAAGGGAGGGTATCTGCTTCGATGATCGTGGAAAGTGGTATGACGATTACTGTCTCTAAAACTGCATTGGCATCTCTGTCGCTTAAGATGATGGCCGGTCTCAGCTTTCCTATCTCACCGCCTTTGGCCGGGTTGAAGTTCACTAGGTAAATGTCACCTCTCTCAAAGTCCATCATCTACCGCCCCATCACCTATACGATCTTTTTTTTGTGCTTCGGCCACACGCTTAAGCAAGGCAAGCTTTCGTTTTTTCTCGACCTTCTCTATAAAAGCATTGAACTCATCTTTTAAAGACTTGGGAACAAAATAACCGATCTCCTCTTTTTTACGACCATCAAGTATATGAATGATCTCTTCTGTAGCAAAAAAATCTGTTGACTTGCGCATGTCCGCTAATGTTGCTTCAATCATACTTTTCCTTTTTACATTATAATCTTACAAATAATTATAACATATAAAAAACACTCATTAAGTTGACAACGATTAGATCAAGCCTAAAAACTGAAACAGCAGTAGCCAAAAAATAGTTGCAAGACCGGCAATGGCGATAGAGAGGCCACTCATGGCGCCCTCTAGTGTACCATACTCGAATGCCCTGCCCGTTCCGATGGCGTGGGCACTGGTGCCCAGTGCGACTCCTTTGGCGATGGGGTCTTCTACTTTTAAGAGTCTGTAAACCCAGTCAGAGACAATGGCACCGAAAGTTCCTGTGATAACGATGGAGAGTATGGTCAAGCCTACAATACCATCTATCATCTCTGATGCAGCGATACCTATAGGTGTAGTAACAGAACGCGGCAGCAGTGACTTTATAAGTGTCATGTCGAGACCTGCCATTAGGGAAAAGAGATAGACTGAGACCAAGGCAGAGAGTGAACCTAGCGTAATGCCAAAGATGATGGCAAAGGCATGCTTTTTGAGTTTGTCATGGTGTTGGTATAGCGGTACAGCCAGTACGACCGTGATGGGGCCCAACATCTTCATAACATAATCGCCACCTAGCTTGTACTCTGCATATGGGATATCTAGCCCCAACAAAATCAAAATAATGATCAACATACTAAAGAGCATAGGATTAAAAAGGTTCCAAGCCACCCTTTTTTTGATTATCAATCCAAATATGCCTACTGCTGCAGTTAATACCAATCCAAAAAGAGGGGTATGTGTCCACATCTGCATCATGACTTTTCTCTATGAACCAAGTATTGAACGCTGAGCGCTGTTACTGACATAACGATCAAGGTTGAAAAAACAGTTATTAAAATGATCTGCCAGTAAAAACCATCCATCAACGTATAGGTCGTCATAACACTCACGCCCGCGGGGATAAAAAAGAGGGGCATATAAGCGAGTAACACGCTAGAGACCATACGTATATGATC
>JALWKG010000253.1 GCA_027081565.1 Helicobacteraceae bacterium | reverse complement strand
GTCTATATGGAGGCATTTTAAGTAGATCAAAGATTACAGTTTCTTTAAGTTATGCTACACTTTATTTATGAAAAACATACTTATAGTCGAAGACGACAGAGACTTAAACTCAACCGTTACAAAGTTTTTAACCATGAAGTCCTTTAAGTGCGAAAGTGCCTATGATGGGGAAGCGGCACTCTCAATGGTCTATGAGAACAAGTATGACCTCATACTTTTAGATGTCAAACTTCCTTCCATGGATGGTTTTAAAGTGGCTCAAGAGGTTCGATCGTTTTCGACGCTCCCCATCATCTTTCTCACTTCACTTTCAGGTCAAGATGACATAGAAAAAGGTTTTCTCAAAGGGGGTGATGACTATCTTGTAAAACCATTTTCACTCAATGAGCTCTATTTACGAATCAATGCTGTTTTAAAGAGAATCTACAAAAATGAGACCTTGATCACTATCGCCCCAAACATATGTTTTAATGCAGACACAAACACACTACTGAAAAATGAAAAAAGTATCCACATAACGCAAAAAGAGATGCGACTTCTAAGTCTGTTCTTGCAAAATCCAAACAAGGTCTTTACGCGAGAGGAGATCTTTGAACACATCTATGACTATGGTACTGAACCAAGCACAGCTTCATTACGAGTCTTTATCAACACATTAAGAAAGATCATCGGTAAAGAGAAGGTCGAGACTGTAAAAAATATCGGGTACCGCTATGTTGGGTGAGAAAAAATCTTTTCGACGGTTCCTAGTCGTCTACATAAGCTCTACCCTGTTGCTTTTAGCCATCGGTGTATATATGTACTACCAAATGAGTAGTCAGTTTATAGCAAACAGTGCAGTCACACAGATGAAAGAGAACATCAACACCTTTATAGAAACCAATCAAAAGACACACCTTTTAAAAAGCACCACAGAAATAGACTATTTAGACTTTCCTATAGCCATCTATATAGAAAAGAGATATAAAATGGGAAATTTCACTCTGGAAGATATAGATTTTTCAAAAGAGGTTTTTCAAAAAAAACATACCGTCTACTATATACACAATGAACATAAGAGATGGGGAGAGATATATTTTGTTACCTATAAAGAGATAGGAAAAGATATTCAGATTTTGATACAGAACATTACGATCTTTTTTATGTTAAGTGTCATTTTCATTGTTCTCATCGCCTACATTCTTGGAAAAATCTTCTTGAAACCGATGAAGGAGAGTATGGAGTTACTAGAGAGTTTTATTGTAGATGCAACACATGAGATCAACACACCTGTAAGTAATATACTGATAAACATCGAACTCTCAAAAGAGTTATATCCTGAGTACGCCAATACAGAGGAGTGTCAAAAAATCGAAAGCTCTGCATTTAGAATCTCTAAGATATTTAAAGATCTTAGTTATATCAAGCTCAATCACAAAGAGATAAAACATAATGAAGATATAGCGGTTCATAAAGTCCTCATAGATAGAGTTGACTTTTTTCAAGCGTTTATAAAAAACAAAAATCTTTCCCTACAAAGTGAAATACAAGCACTTACAATATCTATAGACAAAGAAGATTTGATACGTATTATAGACAACCTGCTCTCTAATGCCATAAAGTATGCACCTGCCGATACCCAGATCAGTATTAGACTCTCAAACTGTTTAGAGATCATCAATGCTGGTGAAATTCACAACAGATCCGAGGTCATGAAAAAATTTACCCGTGAAAACAGTAACGAAGGTGGCTTTGGTATGGGGCTTTACATAGTAGATAAGATCTCCAGGCATTATAAATTCAACTTTACTTTAGATATTTTAGCGTCGCAAGTTCATGCCAAGATCTGTTTTAATTAACGATATTTTAATATACTATTAACATTAGCATGTAACAATACTCCATATACAAGCTAAGGATAGACAATGAAAACAATACAAAAAGCACTGCTTATAGGTACTCTAGGATTAGCTACATCTCTTTTTGCTTCAGCGGATGCTGAAAAAATATTTGATGCAAAATGTGCTGCGTGTCATATTAAAACGATGCCAACAGATAGAGCAAATATGATCGCCCCTGCAGTGATGGGTGTAACGAGACATATAAAAATGGCCTACCCAAACAAAGAGGATGCTGTTAACTTTATGGTTGATTATGTACAAAACCCAACAAAGAATAAGGCAATTTGTATGCCACAAAAAATCTCAAAGTTTGGTCTGATGCCTTCACAAAAAGGGAACATCACCCCAAAAGAGCTAAGAGAGGTCTCTGAGTGGATGTTTGACAATTTTCCTCCTGCAAACTTTAGAGGGCGTGGTATGCAAAACCATTAAGCCTTCTGATCTTTTGATACTAATAATCACTTCAAAAAAGTTCAGCGATTAATAACGCCACTGCATAGATATTGCTCCATATTGAAGTGTATACTTCTCTGGTGTATTGGAGATCGCTACTCTTGATTGCTTGGTCACAGACAAAGCAAAGTCCTCATAATAGAGACTAAAAGAAAATATATAGCCACCATGTAACAATGAACGATCAATATCATAACGGCTGTCACTGTCGGTTATATAGAAGTAACCCACACCATCGAGAGACATACTGCCTGTTGCACTCCAACCCAAACCTTTTCTACTGTTTTGAAGACTTAAAAGGGCACTGTCACTAATACTGCCAGGAAAATAAGTGTTGAAATTTCTAGGAAAGTTGTCTCCTATGCGAACATCGACTTTAGTATACAACGCAGTCGTAAAGTTTCCCAATTGAGCCCCATAATTACCTATAAGGTCGCTTTGAAGTCCCCATAAAAGCTCTTTCTCCCATAACCGACGACCATGGTCATAGGCAATACCAAGGGTAAGCTGCGTACCTAACTGTGTATCCCAGCCCATCGGTTCAGTACTGTCTGTAAGTTTATGGATAAATTTTTGTACCGCTTCTGCACCTGAGGCAGGCCCTACGATACCAAGTTGTAATTTATACTCGTCATAGACATCATCATCATATTCAAACAGGAAAAAAGAGAACATAAGATGACCGGCATAAGGGATGTCATGATAGTCAGGCTCTGTTGTGTTGATCTCCTTGGGTGTATACATCATCTGGTAGACACTCATCCCTGCATTATGTTTTTTACGGCTGTCAAGCCCGAAAAGAGGGAGCGTGTCGACACCCTTGTTGAGAAGGTTGGTATAACTACTGGAAAAATCACTCTGATCATCTTCAAGGGGTTCACCCAGCCATTCAAGGCGTACACCATTGGTATAGTGCTGGTCAG
>JALWKG010000252.1 GCA_027081565.1 Helicobacteraceae bacterium | reverse complement strand
ATTATCATAGTTATTATACTTGGACAACTTCTTCGAGATTATCTGCGCACACAGCTTCTCCGCACGATCCAACTCCACCTCAGTAAACTCATGGTGATTAAGCAAGTACTCCAAATCACTTTCACAAGAGGGATCAAAATAGATCCCTCGGCTATCTACAACTAAAGAGTAAGGTTGTGTCAGGTCAGACCCCAACCCTACAGAACGGAGAAACCCATCTTCCACGCGATATATCAGTATGCCATGTTCGTTTGCATAGCGTTCCACTTCATCAAAAGGCTTTTTTCCCCATATATATATAACACTCTCACTATTCAGTCCTTGGTGCACTGCTTTTTTTAAATAGCTTTGAGAGAAAAGAGGATTAATAAAGTGAAAGGTATGAACCTCTTTTAAAAAAGGTTTTATAAAAGGGTGTTTCCAAGTAGAAAATCCAAATAGAAAAGTTTTTGGCACAACTATTTCCATAATATCATTTTAGTAACCAAGCCTAGTGTATCGCATCACTTTTAATAATCCTTATTTATCACTTCGGTACATTATGTTTTAGAACTATTATAGCACACCCTTTATCTAGATTATTGATCTTCTACAGTGAAATCAACATACCCTGTTTGTGGTTGTACAGTTATGACAGACTTACGCGTCTGATGATACAAAGATATTTTACAAATATTTTTAAGAAGATCATCAACCTTGCTCAAGCTTGCATGAGGCCGTCCCTGCTCATCAAAAGCTAACATCTTGTTATTACCGCAACTGCTGTTAAGTTGTATGTCACTGATCCCAAAATAACTTTCCAAATACATAAAACTGTTGTCCCCACGCTCTTTTTCACAGTTGGTATTAGAGTAGAGGTATTCTTGGCTCAAGGGGTCATGAGCAGACTCAGTACGGTCATAGTTATGATTGAAATCTATATTACTTGAGATGAGATAACAGTTGTTACTTCTAAAACTAATACGCCACATCGACTTAAACCATAAAGGCTTTTCAGCATCATAACGATCATCCGACATTGCCAACTGTTGCGTATATTTAAGATGACGTACTACTTGCAATGTCGCATCGAGCAGTGGATCCGTAGAAAGATTGGGAATCATTGTTCCAGCTAAAATACCCACCGTAACAACTACAACTATAAATTCTAAAAGCGTAAAAGAATATCTCATACTACTCACCTTCTGGTAGGATGAGATATTTTAGTTAAAAAACTATAAATAACACATTAAGTTATATTAAATTATTTAAACTCTTAGCAGTACTTTTAGTTGCCTTCTACCGATCATATGTCTATGATCTTAAACTTTGCTACTTTATCATTATCAAAATAGTGAGATACTAGTACCTCAAGACTATCGCAGCACCAACCGCGATCTGATAAATAATCTGGGTAATATCTTTGACGGCTTGGAGGTACTTCGTGTCTACTTCACCTAAAACTAGAATAGAATCTCCGGGTTGGATCACCACTTCTGAGTTGAACCAGTCATCTGCATCATAGGCAGTGACCGCTCCATTTCTGTGAATAATAAGAACATTGTCTTCGTCTGCTCTAAAGCCAAAACCTCCACAAGAGTTAATGTAATCGTCAAAAGAGAGACTTTCCACATAGGTCTGTGCGCCGGGAAGTTGTACCTCACCCTGAACTACGACCATATGACTTTTTTTAGGGATATATATAGTGTCTTCGTTTTCCAAGATGACTTGCGAAAGGTTGGTGTCTCTGTTGATAACCACTTGACCTTTAGGCTCTGCTTTTTTAGCACGTTCTATGAAATTCATTACCAAAGCGGCCTCTTGTTTACGAATTACTGCTTCTTCAGTAGTGATAGAAGGTGCTGTGAGTGTTTTAGCCTCCAAATCATCGAGAGCAGCTAAAATAAGCTCTTTTTGCTGTTTGGCAACACTTGCTCTAAAAAGCTGAAAAGCTGTAGCCTCAGAGAGGTCAGACATAACAATGTCCTCAAACACCTCGCTAAGGGTTGTGCCCTTTGGCACTACCAAACGGTGAATATTGTTATGTTCACCCTCTATATTGATCGTGATGCTTTGTGCCTGATGATCTTGAACAAACTCCACACTTTCACCTGCATAGAGTTTAAGGTCTTCGTTACCTTTGATCTTATAGATCTCTGAGCTTAGCTGGTTCTCTTTGGTCCAGCGGGTCACTAGGATGTTGGTCGAAGTCGGGTTGGAAAGTACCACTTTCTGCACCACGTCTAAAGTAGTGTATGGTGCTTTTAACTCATAACGATAAGGCCGCTTGACATCACCCGTTATCTCTAGGTATTCTCGTACACTCTCCACTACTACCACGTCTCCCATCTGAAACTGAAAGACCTGAAGATCACCCTTGAGTAAAAAGTTATAAAGATCGAGTGTTAGGATCTCTTTGTTTTCACGCAATATATGGATATTACGATAACTGCCCGTACTGGAGTCGATCCCTTTTGCCTTGTCGATAAACTGCAAAACGGAGTCAGAAGAGAGACCCTCATAGAGACCTGGTTTGTTTACAGCCCCTGTCACAAAAACACTCACGGCCTGGTAAGAGGCAAGGTCTGCGTAGACAAAGACATTTGAACGGAACTCTTTTTTAATGGCAGTTTGAAGTTTTTTACTCAGTTCATCATTACGGGTACCCACAACTGCTAATGTTCCAACCTTAGGGATAAAAATATTTCCTTGTGAGTCAACATTAAGCGGCGCATCCAACTCAAAAGCACCCCAGATCTTGATGTTGATGGTGTCACCGATATTAATGCGGTAATTGGGGTTGTAACGGTACTGGTTATTTGATGCGAAGCTGCCATTAAAAAGGTTATAACCAAAGACCTTTACAGAGTGATCGACCTGAGAACCATTGACCTCACTGTTACCTGCTTGTGAGACACTGCCCAGTTCTATGGCCAAAGAAGCCTGGGTAAAGATAAACAGTAACATAATTAATAATTTAATAAAGTGATGCATTTTTTTCCTTCTACTCTTTGTGGTCTCTAATAATGGCTGCCAACATGGTAAAAATACCATATAACAAGAAAAACACAACGACTATAGTTATCATAGTCTTAGGTTTGTTGGGATAGGTGTAGCCTTCTGGCAAATTAGGTTCAGAGACAATACTAAGTGTCTTAGCCTCTTTCGCCACATCGATCTTGGTGCTCTCTAACTGCAACAAAGTACTTTTATAGATCTCCGTCTCAAACTCAACTGCCATCTTAAGTTTTCCATACTCTACTAAAGTCTTGTTAAGACGGTTGTTTTCATTACCACTCAGAGATTTTCGTTTTTTTGCAAGAGAACGCTTAATACTTCTGATCTCACCTTTGAGCTTTTTAATCTCATAATTATTTTCGTTTAGATAGCCTCTGAGATTCGCAAGCTCTATATTTTTCTCTGTTAAAGAGGCCTCAAGCGTCGCAATAATAGTACTACTTGAAGCAGCAGCATTGTTGGGGTCTAAAAGCATATGTTTATTTTGGTAGGCTTCCAGTGCTTGGGTGACTTGCTCCAACTTCTCTTTTTGCTTCGCAAATTCCTCCGCAATAAAACGCAGGCGTTTTTCAGCATTACGATGGTTAAAGACGTTGAGTTGGGTCTCTACCTGCTTCATCATAAACTTTAAGATGGCCTGCACGGTCTTAGGGTCTGTATGCGCATAGGCAATATGTAAAATACCTGAGATCTCATCATACTCTATATGCAGACGAGAACGGTAAAACTCTAAGTCTTCCTCTATAGTTGCATCTTTTGGCATTCGTTCTATAAAGTCTAGAGCATCACTACTATAATGTTCTCTCAAGAAAAACTGCTTGTCGATCAGTGTGAAAAAGTCTAACGAACGCAGATACTCCTCTAAGACTTTAGAGTCTTGAAGCTGAGAGTCTCCACCCATTCCCAGTAGTGAAAACTCAAGACCGACAGCAGCGGGTGCCTTGTTGAGATCTTTGACGATAAGGGCACTTTCGGAAACATACAACTCTGATTTTATAAACATAAAGTAGACAGTCGTTAGAGTAAAAAGAGTTAAGAACAGGGTACGAACGACCAAACGCGAAAAACGTTTTTCCAGCCCCATATCGACAACAAAGTCCTCCTTTATCCGTTTGTACTCTTTTTCCAGACGCTCATGCATCCCTCTGAAGCCATGTCTACGCCACCTTGCAAAAGACTTTTTAAAAGTCCTGTGCTCTTGAGTGGTGTCTTCTGCTTCATGCCAATATAGTTTAATGATCTTTTTTATCATGAGGGTTTGTTGATCTCCGTATAAGCAGTTATAGCATCTTTAATATCATCATAATAGTACACTTTGCCTTCATGTAAGAGTATGCCCGCGTCACACAACTCTTTTAAAACAGCCATGCCATGACTCACCAGTAAAATATTACAACGTTCGATCTTCTCTCTGAGTCTTGTTTTCGCCTTATTTTGAAAGTTGGCATCACCCACGGAGAGGGTCTCGTCTATAATGAGGTAGTCAAAGTCAAAATAGAGACTTAAACCAAAACTCAACCGTGACTTCATACCTGAAGAGTAACTTTTTATAGGCTGATCAAAATACTCACCGATCTCACTGAACTCTTGGACATAGTCTATAGCTTTTTGGATCTCTCCAGGGCTTTTACCGTAAATACGACAGACAAACTTAACATTTTGGCGACCCGTCATAGAACCCTGAAAGCCACCCGCCAAGCCCATAGGCCAAGAGAATGTGTTGTCAGAGTGGATAGACCCTTCACTTGGAAAGTCAATCCCTCCCAGCATCCGTAAGAGTGTTGACTTTCCCGCACCATTTCGCCCTAAAATACCAAGATTGACACCGTCAGGTATGCGCAATGAGACATTTTCCAAGACGTATTTACGTCCCCTATCGGTAGGATAATATTTGCTCACATGGCGAAGTTCTATCATGTTGAAATAATCCTCTTCTCACTAGCTCTATAAAGATAAAGCCCTGCAAACAGGGGGATGAAGGTCCAAAAAAACATATAGGAATAGTCTACATACTCTGTAGTGAGTGTCGTAAAAAAGTTACCGTGGATCATCTCTATGAAGTGGACCAAAGGATTATAAAGAATGATCTCACGTAAAGCTTGAGGCAGGGACTCCACGGTGTACATCAAAGCTGAAATGAAGAGTAGCGGGGTCATAATAACCTGGACTATTTTTGCATAGTTTTCAAAAAAAGTAGCCATAACTGCACTAAATAATCCAAACCCAAATGCAAAGAGTACCAGCCAAACCACTGCCAGTATAACCATACTGAAATCCTTGACAGCGATATTGAACTCAAAATAGAGCCCTATACCAATAAAGGCCAATGTCGCCATGGTGCTGACAAGGATCTCGACCAGGACTCTGGAGACCAGGGTGTCAAAAGGGCGTACTTGACGATAGTTAAAAAGAGCCGCGTTAGCAGAGAAGGCTCCCATAGCACCATTAACGATGTTTTTAAACATAAAAAAAGCTAAAAATCCACTGGCTAAAAAGACAGGGAAGTCTATGCCTGGCATCGATTTCTCGGCAACAAGTGACTTTAATCCTGCAAAAATCAAAACCATAAGCATAGCATCAAAAAGTGCCCAGAAGTAGCCCCCCTTTTTAGTGCCAAAACGCGTCTGTATCTCCCGTAGAAAAAGTGCTGATACAACCGAACTGAAAATCTCAAATGATGAACGGTGCACTGCTTTCATAACGCTTTAGCCTTGAAGTTCAGCCAATTTCTTTTTGACCTCTTCTACATGAACTACCTCATAAGCCTCACCATCTTTTTTGCGTTTGACACGGACGCGGACTTTCTCCCATGCAGCAGCGATCTCACCTTGTGGATTGATGATGTAAGTGGTACGAACGATGCCCATATACTCTTTGCCATAGTTCTTTTTCAGTTGCCAAACACCATACTCTTGCATCATCGAAGTATCTTCATCGCTTAATAGTGTGATACCCAAATCATGTTTGGCTATAAAGTTTTGATGTTTTTTAGCCGAATCAGCACTAACACCCAAAATGATGGCATTTAGACCTTCAAACTCTGGCATTTGCTCTGTAAAATCACAGGCCTCTGTAGTACAACCAGGGGTATTGTCTTTTGGATAAAAATACAATACAATCCATTTTCCTGCAAGATCACGTAGACAGATCTCAACCTCATCTTGATTGGGCAGACAAAATTCTGGTGCTTTGGTTCCAACTTCTAACATCAACATTTCCTTTATAATACGTCTGTCACTCCTGTGAAAACAGAAACAACAGCTCTTGATTTATAATGACATTATATAGTACTTTTACGTTTAAACGCGACAATGACGTAAATAACTGCAATCAAAATCGCAATGCCAAATAAAAACAGACTCCCTTGAATCACCATACTATGAGAACCCTCTTCATTTGAACCAAAGAGATAACCTACTGCCAGCATAAAGCCAACCCAGATGATGTTTGCTGCGTAAGTGAAGGGGATAAAGTAACGAAAAGGCATATGAGAAAGCCCTGCGGGTAGGGAGATATACTGCCCAAGACCTGGTGTCAGCGGTGCAATAAAAACAGACACCTTTCCATGCGCATTGAAAAACCGGGTCACTCTTTCTATAAAAGTCGCTTTGTTAGAGAGTATTTTTTTGATGATCAGTTTGGCAAAAAAATAGTTTATAAGTGCACCGCTCAAACTCCCCAGAGAGCCGCTTAAAAGTAGAAGTAGGTAGTTCATCTGCCCCTGGGAAGCCAAATATCCTGCCGGTACCAGTACCAATTCACTCGGAACAGGAACAAAGGTTCCTACCATCACCATATAGAAGTATATGCCCAGATAGCCCAGATGTTCTGTCAACACCAGTAAAAACCCGACTAAAGTCTCTAACATTTCAGAGTGTTTTCATCCATCACACGACCTTTGAAGCACTCTTTAAAAAGTTGTGCTGCGATACCATTGCCTTTTTTGATCTCGTTTTTCTCTTCGTCAAGTATCGGTGTTGTTCCCAAGCCACAACTAGGTGACTTCGACTTCAATACAACAAGATCAGCATCTTTATGCGCATCGAGCATGAGTTGTGTTTGCAATTTTATAGCTGTAGTAAGCTCAACACCGGTGTTGTCAGTCATCACCTTGTATTGTTCATCAACCTTGATTACAGAAATACGTTCTCTTGGTGTCCCCATTACAGGGTCTTCCGGACAAAAAGGAATGATCTCGTAATCTTTCAACAGTTCCAGCAGCTTTTCATCTTTTTTAGTCGCTCCGTCATAACGGACAAGTTCACCCAAAAGACAAGCAGAAACGATCGCTTTTTTCTTTTTCATTGTGTTAACAGATCACCACAGACTTGATCTCTGTCATCTCTTCAATGGCAAACTTAGGACCTTCTCGTCCAACACCACTGAGCTTGACACCCCCATAAGGCTGGATGTCAAAACGCAGGGTTGGCATGTCATTAATAACGATACCACCTGCCTCCAACTCATCGATAGCACGCTGTGTTAACGAAAGATCATTCGTGAAGATAGAGAACTGTAGACCATAAGGCGAATTGTTCATCCGTGGTGCTGCATCATCAAAGCCTTCTACTTTTACAAGAGAGACAATAGGGGCAAAGACCTCTTCACAAACGATTGCCATGTCATCCGTAACATCAGCCATGACAGTAGGATAGAACATCGTACCCTCACACTTTACTTCAGTGACCGCTCGAGCGCCCTCTTCTATAGCTGACTGCACCCAGTGTGTTGCACGTTCTGCAGACTCCTTGTCTATGAGTGGTCCCATAAATGTCTCATCTTCATAAGGAGACCCCACAACCAGTTTTTTGGTCTCTGCTGCCATCTTCTCGGCGAACTCATCATAAACTGCTGCATCTACATAGATACGCTGTAGAGATATACAGACCTGACCAGAGTTGACAAAGGCACCTAAGGCACAGCGGTTGGCCGCAAGGTCAAGGTCGGCACTCCTGTCGATGAACGTCGCGGCATTGCCACCAAGCTCCAGACTTACTTTTTTAATACCTGCAGATTTGGTGATAATATTTCCTACTGGTACCGAGCCTGTAAAACTGATAACCCGAGGGATGTCGGAACCTACCAGTGTCGAACCTACTTCCGCATCACCATAAACAACACTCAAGGCATCTTTTACAGCATACTCACTCTCTATAAAATACTTGGCAAACTTATAAGATGTCATCGGTGCTTCAGGCGTCGGTTTTAAGACGACCGTGTTACCCGCGACCAAGGCTGGTGCCAGTTTATGTGCCACAAGGTTAAGCGGGAAGTTAAAAGGGGTTATCGCTGCAACAACGCCAACGGGTTCACGACGGAAAAAGGCCATTGTCTTTTTGCCACTTGGCATCGCATCCGTGTTGATGGTCTCACCATGCATGGTTCGCATGGTCTCAGCAGAAAGGGTCACAGTCTCAATACAGCGGTCCACCTCGACCCGTGAAAAAGCGATGGGCTTACCCACCTCTTTAGTGATAGTCAACGCCATATCTTCACGATTATCACGAAGTTTTTGAGCAACATCCAACAACCATGAACAGCGCTGTGCAAGAGTAGATGCTTTGGCAGCTTTCGTCGCTGATTTTGCAACTTCTAATGCCTTTTGTGTCTCGATGGCACCACATACCGGTGCCGTGGAGACAACACTACCGTCAAATGGACTCAAACGCTCACTACGACTTGCACTCTCTGCCTCAGTAGAACCATAAAATATTTTTGCTTGCATCTTTTTTCCTCACTGTAGTGCCCATTGACACTCTCATTTAGTTGTTGTAATTCTACCATTTAATAGTTACATCTTTTTTTTAACATCACTCTTACTAAGCAAAGTCTAAAATTCCGTCATTTCATATCATATTTGATAAAAGGACCCCTATGAACTTAACCATTACCCCTGCCCAGCAAGGAGACAAGCCACCTGTTAGCAAGGCCTATCCCGAGTTTCTTCAACAGATCGGTGAGGCACGCTTCAGAGAGATGGTCTCACAGCACTATGAACTGCTCAAAGAGAGCAGCATCAAAAACCTTTTTCCTGTCGATGATCCCGAAGAGTTCGCTGCGGCCAAGAAGCATGCAGCAGACTTCATGATCCAGATCTGCGGCGGACCTGCCTACTTCAATGCCTCTCGCGGTGCCCCTATGATGGGACGCCGTCACGCCCCTTTCGCCATCACACCCGAAGCCCGTGTTGTATGGTTGGAGCTTTATGCCCAAGTACTGGCACCCCGGGCCGATGAGGGTGTCTCAGAAGCAAATATAGAGTCTTTTTGGCGCTACCTGGAGGTCTTCTCAAAACATATGATCAACACACCGGGTAACAACACTTTTAAACTCTAGATCTCTTTTAAAAAAACCACTGGGAGACAATACGCATTTTGGTGACATCTCTGTCACCTGTGTTCTGCTCAAAAGTATCTTTCTGATAGACAAAACCTACCTTGGTCGTGTTACCTCTGAGATACCAGTTTATCCCGGCCAGAGCAGAGGTCACATTGTATCCATCAACCTCTTCAAAACGATTCCATGACTCATAGCGCACAAATGGTGCCACATAGTAAAAATCTGTAAAAACATATTCACTTGTTGCATACCAACCGCTTGATGTACCTGTGTTAACCGCTCCATTGACATCCCATTGCTGAACAATATCGTTGAACTTAAAGTATTCACCCTGTATAAAAAAACCTTTGTAATGCGCAGAGGCTTCAATGTTGATCAACTCTCTTTTAAGATCAAACAATGCGGTGTTTGTTCCGATAGTCGCATCACCTTTCATCTTGGGGATCATCCAGTATGCTGCACCTACACTGATATGTTTTCCTTTTCCAAAGTAGGTCTCTGTGCGTTTGGTCTCTTCCCAACCACTAAATGGAGACAAGATCACTTTACCACCATAAAAAAAGCTCTGATCAGAAAGGTCAACACTGGCATTCGAGCCTTTTACACCGGCAGCATCTAGTACTTTGTCAGGAGATGAGGCAGAACCTGCTGCCAATTGGTAATGGATCTTTTTCTTCCAGTCACCATAGACCTGAGCATTGGCACCACGACGATTAAAAGAGATGTACTGTGCGGCGGCATCTGCAACATAAGGTCTGTCGTAAGCGATTACCCTTGCCGATTTGACAGTCTCTGTACGAGAAACATCGATCTTGGCACGATAAAATTTGAAGTTGACCAGAGACGTACCAAAAGGTTTTTTTATCTTGAGATAGGCATCTCCAACATTAAAATTACCCTCTGCATTTTCTATGCCATAGTTGGACTTATCATTTCTAACATCCATCACAAAAGAGCTGTGTTTGCCAAAACCTGCGGCGACCTCAAAACGGACACGACGCAAATAAGCATCATTAATGTTTGTATCTTCTTTAGTGGTGGCTTTATAGTCAGTTGCCACATTTTCATATGTACCCTGTATCCTGACACCCGCTTTAAACCACATCTCCGGTGCATCTTGAGGAACGAACTTCATGTTGATATGGGTCTGCTTGCCCAAGAGAAAGTCTGGAGACTTCTGGTCAATGATAGTCATACCATTTACAGGCACTTTTTTCTCTTGTTCACTCGCGTCCTCTATGACTACACGACCGTCACCTGCTTGAGTATAGACTTGGCCGGTCTGTGTGTCCTGATAGAGTGTGACGGCACTCAGTGTTGTAGTTAACAGCATGGCTGCTAATAGTGATCTTTTCATTTCTGTTTCCTATGTGCCGTTAGTGGCGAACTGAGATTTTATGTTTTTTAATAGAGTCAAGCAGGTCACTCAAGGCCTGGATCTTCTCTTCTTCTTTATGACGGGCATTACCCGCTTCAAGGTTAAAGGTTGAGAGGTTTTTGTCGAAGTAACCCGTGTCAAACTTGGCCGCCTTAAAGTCAGCATCTTTAGCGATCTGCTGATGTAAGGTAATGTTGGTCGGAATACCCTCTATAATGTATTCACCCAGAGCACGCTGTGCCTTTTTAACCACACCCTCCCAACTTTTAGCATAGACAATAAGCTTGCCTACCATAGAGTCATAATAAGTTGGTATTTCATACCCTTTATAAGCGATAGCGTCGAGTCTGACACCGGGACCACCTGGTGAAAGGTACTCTGTAATGGTTCCTGGATGCGGTGCGAAGTCGCGTGAAGCATCTTCTGCATTGATCCTGAACTCTATGGCAAACCCGTGAAAATGAATATCTTTTTGGACATACTGCAACTTGTCCCCATCAGCAATCTCGATCATTCTCTGTACCAGGTCAAACCCTGAGATAATCTCTGTAACAGGATGTTCGACCTGTATACGTGTGTTCATCTCCATAAAAAAGAAATTGTCATGCTCATCGACCAAATACTCTATGGTCCCAACACTCTCATACCCCAACTTGTGCATCGCAGCAACCGAGACCTTAAAAAGTTCTTGACGAGTAACATCGTTCAAGTTAGGTGCCGGAGCGATCTCTACTACTTTTTGGTGGCGTCTCTGTATGGAACAGTCACGCTCACCAAGATGAACCACATTGCCAAAGGCATCGGCAATGATCTGAATCTCAATGTGTCTCGGGTTTTCCAAGTAACGCTCTATAAAGACTTCATCACGTCCAAAAAACTTACGCGACTCACTCTGTGCATCATCAAAAGACTTTTTAAAATCCGCTTCTTCGTAAACAATTCGCATCCCTCGACCACCGCCACCAAAGGCAGCTTTTATGATTACAGGATAGCCTATCTCTTTTGCAGCACGTTCGCCCTCTTCAAAATCGGCTAAAGGATCATCCGTACCAGGAAGTACCGGAACACCCACCGCAGCCATCGCATTTTTAGAGGCGATCTTGTCTCCAAAAAGAGCAATATGCTCAGGACTTGGCCCTATAAAAATGACTCCTGCTTCTTTACACCCTTGGGCAAAGTCTGCATTTTCAGACAAAAACCCATAACCCGGATGCACTGCATCACAGTCCGCTTTTTTGGCCAAGGCAATAATACGCTCATAATCTAAGTATGCAGCAATAGGATCACCCAAAATCGGATAAGCTTCATCTGCTTTTTTCAACCACGCCCCATTGACATCAACCTCAGAGAAGAGACAAACACTAATGATGTCTAGCTCTTTACAAGCACGAATAATACGCAGTGCGATCTCACCACGATTGGCGATCAGGATTTTTTTAATAGTGTGCATCTTTACCTCTTCTTGCGTGTTTTAGAGACACGATTGCTCTTAATTTTGAACTTTTTGTCTTTTAGCTTTTTGACTATCCGCTCAGAGAGATCATAGATCTCAGAGAGTTTACACTCACCATCTTTTTGAAAGTAGTCTCTATTTTGCTCAAATTTGCTCATCAACTCTAAAAAATCGATCCCTTTCAAAAAAGAATATCTTTCAATCGACTTCTCCTCTTCATGGATCCAGTTACTCAAAACACAGATCACCAAAAACTCAGGAATAAAAGCCGGTTTGTCTTCGTAGTAAGCAGAGACCTTACGCGCCATAACATCGTAGTACTCGATAAGCGGTAACTCTTGTTGGTAGAGTTTGGAGAGTTGTGGATACTTCTGCACCCCTTGAACAAGGTTAATAAGATAGTCCACATTAACCACGCAGGTCTGCAGGTCATCTCGAAGAGACTTCAACGTATCATAGATATAGACAGAATCTTCATCTGTTCCTACACTAGGACTGTACTCTATCTCATCTAAACGCTCAAAATAACGCTCAAGTGCTGTTCGTGCAAACACAAGCAGTGCCTCTGTCTTTACTTCACGTAAAAGCTGTGGCTTGATCCGCTTTTGGCAATTCTCATTAATAATTTCTGAAATATCCATAGGTATTGTACTCAACTTGCTCATAATTTAAATTCTCATCTCTATCTCTAGAGAGTCACGCTCCACTTTTTTAACCTTAGCAGCCCTGTCTTGCAAAAGTTTCTTCGCCAAAGTCTCATCACTTAAAGCCATAATCTGTATGGCAAGGTAAGCTGCATTTATAGCACCTGCCTTACCTATAGCAACAGTAGCAACCGGCATACCTGCTGGCATCTGTACAGTAGAGAGTAGTGCGTCAACACCACCCAAAGCAGAAGCACTCATAGGAACACCAATAATGGGCTTTACCGTTTTAGATGCTAAAACACCGGCCAAGTGTGCTGCCATACCTGCCGCTCCAATAAAAAGTTGTGCACCCTTGGCTTCTGCCTCTGCAATATACTTCGCCGTACGCTCAGGAGAGCGATGTGCAGAGGAGACAATAAGCTCATACTTAACATCAAATGCCGCCAGTGTCTCACCACATGCTTTCATCACTTCATAGTCACTTTTACTACCCATTATTATTGATACAAACTTCATTACTACCCTTTATTTTTATGATGTT
>JALWKG010000251.1 GCA_027081565.1 Helicobacteraceae bacterium | reverse complement strand
CAAAGAGGCGCAGAAAAAGTGGTTTGGTGCTGCTGACAAAAATGATGCGGCCTATTTTGTGCATCGTTGTGAAGTGGGTCTTGAAAACCGTCTTATCCACGTGCCTAAAGAGCGTCATGAAGAGTACAAAGAGCGTCTGATCTATGAGATGGACATCATCAACTCTATGAAGTTTCCGGGTTATATGCTGATCGTTTGGGACTTTGTGAAAGAGGCGAAGAACATGGGAGTAGCAGTAGGGCCAGGTCGTGGTTCTGCTGCGGGTTCTCTAGTCGCTTATGCTTTGGATATCACCGACATCGACCCTATGAAGTATGATCTGCTGTTTGAGCGTTTCTTGAACCCCGAACGTGTCTCCATGCCGGATATCGATATGGACTTTATGCAGGCACGCCGTGGCGAGGTCATCGACTATGTAGTAGAGAAGTATGGACGTAACCAGGTCGCGCAGATCATTACCTTTGGTTCGCTTCTGGCTAAGGGAGTCATTAGAGATGTCTCTCGTGTTCTGGATGTCCCACTTTCTCAAGCAGACAAGATGGCGAAACTGATCCCTGATGAGTTGGGGATCACGCTTAATGGTAAGGGTAAAGAGGGCAGTGACAACTATAAAGAGGGTGCTTTTCAAAAAGAGCCAAAGATCCGTGAACTGGTAGAGACCGACCCTCAGGCCTCTCGTGTCTGGGAGTTTTCTAAAAAGCTGGAAGGTCTAAAGCGTAATGCAGGAATGCACGCTGCCGGTGTCGTGATCTCCAATGAAGAACTATGGTACAAGACTCCTATTTACAAGCCATCGGGCGAGACCACTTTTGTGACGCAGTACTCTCTGAACTACCTCGAAGATGTTGACCTTATCAAGTTTGACTTCCTGGGTCTTAAAACACTGGACGTTATTGACGCGGCCGTGAAACTGGTCAAAAAGCGTTATGACGTGGATGTGGACTGGCATACCATCGATGAAAATGACTCAAAAGTGTACGAAGTCATACAGTCAGGTGACACAGTGGGTATGTTCCAGATAGAGAGTTCGGGGATGCAAGACCTGAACAAACGTCTGAAACCTGACAACTTTGAAGACCTTATTGCGGTCTTGGCACTTTACAGACCGGGACCAATGGAGTCGGGAATGCTTGATGATTTTATCGAGCGTAAACATGGGCGTAAAAAGATATTTTATCCATTTGAAGAGGTGAGTTTTGACCTTTTGGCAGATACACTTGGGCCAACCTATGGAATGATCGTCTATCAAGAACAGGTTATGCAGATCGTGCAGATCATCGGTGGTATGACCCTTGGTGGTGCGGACATCGTGCGTCGTGCGATGGGTAAGAAAAAAGTGGACGTTATGGAGAAGTACAACCGTTTATTTTCTGAAGGCGCACAGAAACTGGGGCTTGACTACAAGATGGCAAGTGAGCTCTTTAAACTCATCGAGAAGTTTGCAGGCTACGGTTTTAACAAGTCACACTCAGCAGCTTATGCCATGGTCACCTTCCAGACTGCATGGCTCAAGACCTACTATCCACAAGAGTTTATGGCGGCACTACTCACCTCAGAGCGTGACAACACAGACAAAATCGTCAAGTATATTGATGAGGTCAAACGTATGGGGATCGAACTTTCTCCACCTGACATTAACCACTCGCAACTGGAGTTTTCTGCGATAGAAAAAGATGGTCGTGATGTCATCTTGTTTGGTTTGGGTGCGATCAAAGGGGTTGGCTCTGCTGCGGTGGAGTCCATTCTTGAAGTACGTGAAGAGGGTGAATTTACCTCCATGCAGGACTTTGTTAACCGCATTGAACCCCAAAAGGTAAACAAGCGGGTTTTCGAGTCGGTAACGAAGTCGGGTGGTTTTGACGCCTTTGGCCACTCTAGACGTGCTATACTCGACCAGATGGAACTCATTATCCAGACGGCAAAAGATGCTTCTCAAGCGAAGAAAAATGCCGTAGGCAGTCTCTTTGGTGATGATGAAGACATCACCACTGTAGAGTTGACGTTAAAAGATGAGGCTGAGTTTGGTCTCAAAGAGATCTTGAACTTTGAGAAAGACACTCTAGGATTCTATGTCTCCGGTCACCCACTCGATGATTTTAGAGCACGCATGGATGAACTTGACTATACGCTCTCTTCTGACATTGAAAACATTACAGATGGATCTACCGCTATTTTCATCGGTAAGGTAGAGGAGATACAGAAGAAGATCTCTAAAAAAGGGAACCAGTTTGGTATCTTGAACCTTATGGACTTCCACGGAAATATTGAGATGATGCTTTTTAGTGATAAGCTGGAGCAGTTAGAGCAGATGAACCTGGAAGAGCCTGTTGCCTTTAAAGTCAAGGTGACCCATACCGAGATGTTTACACGGATCAGTGTTGTAAAGATCTTTACACTTGACACGGTGAAACGTGAGGCGAAGAAGGTGGTGACCAAGATCGTAGAGAAACCACCTGAGATGTTAAAGATCCGTCTGCGCATGGACAAAAGTACGGAGCTTTTAGAAGAGTTATATCGTCTTGTCAGACGTTACCCTGGTAACCGTCCGCTTCAGCTCAACATTGTTTCCAAGTTACAAAATGTAGTCATAGACTCAGCTATTAGAGTAGACACCAAGGTCATTGAAGAGCTGGAACGTTATGAAGCGATAGACGTGGCGTAATTAGGGTAAAAGTCCCAACTGCTTCTTGAAGCTTAAAAGGTCATAATAGTCTTTTTGAGAGGTGATTTTTCCCTTGGAATTTATGGTTGTAGTACTGATCCCTTTAATCTCAAATTTTCTGTTTTTGACAGGGACTCCGTCAAAGAGACCATTAAAAGTTCCGCCATATACCCACTCATATATCACGGTATCTCCACTGACAAACAGATCACCTCTTTTGCCCCAGTACATATCATCAACATTACCCATAAAAGCATCTGTAATAGCCTTACCTACCGCTGCTTTACCTTCAGTAGTATAGTCATACCCTAAATCATACCAACGGACATCATTATCATAAAAGGTCTCTATCTTTTTAATGTTGTGAGCATTCCATGCTGCGATATAGCCATCTAAGGTCTTTTCCACCTGTGTACTTTTTGCGTTGAGTGTTATCAAACTCCCGACTGTAAAAATGAGCAGTAATATTTTTCTCATCTGTCTCTCCTATTTTGTTTTTAACATCATAGGAAAAAAGAGCGGGTAATAACTACTTGTAAACAGTCATAAGTAGTGCTTTTATGTCAAAGAGAGCTAAAATTGCATTATTTAACTCCTCCTTTTGCTGAGAAGCACCAC
>JALWKG010000250.1 GCA_027081565.1 Helicobacteraceae bacterium | reverse complement strand
GTTTGTTATTATACAATTAATGTTGTTAATTATAATCATAATACTAAGAGTAGAACAAATATAATTTTGGATGGGTGGCGACTCACCCTAAAGTTCAGATCAAAGGCATTAGCACAACCACATTTAATAAAGCGGTGAAATAACTTCTCCTAAAGATTATTATGTGTTAAGTTCTAAGCGACAGGTTTTAAAGTAGTCTCATTATCTAGTTTAAACTGTATTTTTACTCAAAAATTCTCTCAAAATCAGGGTGACTTTTTTTATTACACATTGCTCGCTGTTTAGTTAAGAGCGCTTCTTCCTCAGCGAGTTTACTCCGGCGAGCACTGGTTATCAATTCACTTGGAACGAGTAGCGTTGCTGCACTGTATTTTGCACTCCAACCAAAGACTTTTTTACCAAAAAGATGTTCTAAATTCGTTATTGTTTTTAGTCCTGCTTGATTTTCACAATGAAAAGTCATACCATGACATGAACAAGAGCTTTTTAAGGTGTAATAAGAGAAATGAGCTTTTACTGCAAGGACTTTGGTCTTTTCAGGAAATTCCCCTTTTACATCTCCGCCGCGATTATTGGCATTGTAGACAATACCCGCTATTTTTACATTATAAGGGTTTTTAATAATCCAGTTTATGGACCTGGCTGAACCTAAGATCAAGAGAATAGGATCTTTACTTTTTGCTAGTTGGAGAGTGATACTTTGGTCTTTGTTTTTACTTTCATATGCACCTGCATACATCATTTTTGCTTTTGGGTATTGACGAATAAATTTTTTTGCATCTTCTATAGAGTATTTTTTAATTTTTGCTTTGATAGAGAGTAGAAAATCTGTAGTGTGCCAGTTGTTAATGTATTCTACCTCAATTTTATGAGTCCCTTTTTTAAAAGTAAAATCAACATTTCCTTCGTGTTCTCCCTCATAAATCACCATCCCATCAACAATTATACGAGTTTTTGACCATCCTTGAGAGATAATGAAGTGCATCGTCATCTCTTTTTCATAAGTAAACTTTCCAACCCAATACGCTCCAAAATCTTCTGACTTAATCTTGTGAAACCTTGAGGAAACGTAATTAACACTCGCTTGTTTAACCGTCTCACTCGCAATCACTTTTTTAGGATTATTGGTATTTATGTAAAAAGCTTTAAAACTGTTTTTAGGAATACTGTCTTTAGGGTTTAAGTATCTTCCCCATGTTGTTTTTGCCTTATACGGAAATCTCTTTTGGGTTGGATTACGGCTATTTCTAGTAGGTGTTAGTACTCTTGTTTTGATGTGATCTTTATAACTTTCATCATCTAATACATACTCAATCTCAATTGCCCCAATAGTGTCCTCACGAAGAGTAGATGTCTGTTCCTTTTCTCTATATGAGCGTTGAATCATTTTATGACCATATTTAGCGATGATGCTTAGAGATCTCACTCTTGGTGTAGGATTTTTCCAGATGATCACGTTGTCCATAGTAATAAGCGGTTTTTTCTTTGTAAGGACACTGTTTTTTTTCTGTAACCATAACCCAATTTTTTCACTATTGATGTTAATCTTGTTCAGGGCATCTTTTGCAAGGAGTGCCTGTTTTTGCCGATTGTTAAAAGCATTTCCATAAATATAGAGTTTTTGTATACGACCTTCTTGATTAAATAAGATATCAAGTTGGTTGTTTAACTGACAATATTCACCCTTTTTATCATTAGCGCAGGCGGTTAGCTTTCCATACTTACTCTCAATATAAAGTTTGTCTTCATCCACATAAGAGAGTAAGTCGTAACGTTCTTGCTCTTTTAAAAAATGTTTCATCTGTCTATCATTAATAGTAATGATTGCGTCATTAGCAGAATAGGAGATCTTTTGAAGTTCATTGTAACAACTTACAGATCCTTTTTTAGTGATATTAAAACTTTTTTTAGGTTCTAATACCATCTCGATGTATGAAGACTCTTGAGTCTGAACACGTTGTAAAATATTGTTTACTTTTTGCTTTGCATACTGAACAGGATAATTAGCAATACAGAGCATTGGTTCAGTAGTGGAGTTTGTTATCTCTTTACTAAAGAGGGAGGTACAAAGAAGTACAAATAGTATTAATATTTTTTTCATTTTAGATCCTGTATTAATATAGGCTATTGTATTGTTCTAATTTAAGTTTCACTTAGAAAATAAAATAAAAAGATCTCTTGCTAAAATCAATGCTAGACCCTCAATAACGACTAACATCAATGATAATCAGGGCTGTTCTGCGATGGGTTTATCATTATTATTTTGGTATAACAAGGGATACTTAAACGTGCCATAGAACAGGGTGAAAAGATTTCTTATGCAGAACTACATCAAGTTTCTATAGAACATTATATGATCACGATTAGTGGTTTTTGACTTCCATTTTTACCAGTAGTTTTCCATGCTCTTCGTAGATATCCATCTTTGTGTCTATAGCAAATCTCTGTTGGGATAGTTCATCTTGAACAGAGTGGAGTACAGCAGCAAAACGTTGGAACATTGGAACTACAACATAATCAATATGATCTTTTTTGACCAGTTCTGCGATTTTTTTTACGGCGCAGGTATAAAGCGCATCGTTTGTGGCATACTGTAAGCGATAGTTTTCCATCATGTTGATGTTTTTGATCAGTGCCTCTTTTTCGACCTCAGAGATAAGACGGTTTTCTTGTGCACGTTTTAAATCACTGTCTATAGCTTGTTGCTCTGCTCTTAATGCATCGCTAACAGCAGCATCTAAATCTCCACAATGTTCTTTTAAACTCTCTAAAATATCGTTGTCTCGCAGACGGTGACTGTCTATAGCGTATTGGTAGGTTCTGTCTTCGAAATAGTCATGGTCCAATGCGTTTAAAAGTTGAACAGCGATGTTGAGAAAGGTATATCGGTCATCATATTCTGAGTCGAAACTGATCCCTGTTTTGGAAATTAATGGTTTTGGACCTACATATTTTATCTGCATTACGACACCTTGACATGAATTTAGATAGTACGCCAGTCTACGATAAAAACTGCCTGTACCACGTTAATAGCTTTATTGTAGCATAAGCAGTTGTGTTATGTGAAACAAATTACGCATTGTTGGTCATTTTGTTGCCTAATATAAACAACTATAAAGTAGGCTTATAAACTTTTATGTTACTCTGTTTTTGATTGAAACAGTTCACGTTTTATTTAAAATGTGTAACATGGGCTAAAGCCGTTCTATAATAGAATAAAGCGGATTTAGTCTTTAGTATGTCTCAACCATAATTGTCTTAAGGATATCAGTTTGAAAAAAACAGTCTTACTTTCATTATCGCTTCTTATAAGTTCTCAACTAACAGTCTCTGCAGCGCCATTAGGTGCGCCACCAGAGTTTGGTACTACTAAAAAAGCTGCTCCTGTTATGAGGGATGGTCAGAGTATTGTTTTGGGGAAATATGAGAGTAGACAAGATGCAGACTCACAACTTAGTGCGCTGTTAGACTTTATGGACGGTAGTTCTAAAATAGTCAACTTGGAACTGGAAAATGGTTTCGATTATGCGGTTAAAAAAGAGAATGGACGTTTTGTTGTCAGTATTGAGCCTTTTGTAAATGAAACAGTACTTAACGATGTTCTTGTGACTGTGCGTTCTCAATATCCTAAAGCCCATGCTGAAGATTGTATTGCTTGTGTGCGTGAAGAGTTCTATGAGGCCAACCGTAAAAAAATGGAAGAAGAGGTATTTGATGATGCTATTGCTTTAGATGAAAGCAAGCAGGTCAAAGTCGCGGTCGAAGAAGATACAGAAGAACCTGGACAAGAAGAGTCTGTCGATAAGGGTGGCCTTGCTGCTACGCTGAATCTGCCGTTTGATACCAAATACCTACTTTATGGTGTTGGTGGGTTGGCACTACTGCTTCTTATCTTTTTACTCAAGCGTAAGCCTAAAAAAACGAGTGATAAAGAGCTTCGTGCCATGTACGCACAAGCAAAGGCTCTAGAAAAAGAGTTGGCAGGAGAAGAGGTCGCAAAGACACCAGCAGAAGAGACTCCTGAGACTCCTAAAAAAGCGTCAGTGGCACCAACGTCAGAGCCTGTGGTAAAGAAGCCTACACCTAAGCCTGAACCTAAAGTCGCAACACCAGTTGAGACACCACCTGTAGCACCTGAAGTCGCAAAATCTGCTCCAGAAGCAAAACCTGCAGCATCAGCACCTATAAGTCATAAACTACGTGAACCAAACAAAAGTGTTAGCAGTGTTACAAAAGAGAACTTCAAAGAGTTTGCAGGATTGCGTTTGCTGATAGCAGAAGACAACTTGATCAATCAGAAGGTCATTGTCGGACTGCTTAAAGATTCAGGAATTAACATCAAGATCGCCAATGATGGTCAAGAGTGTATGGATATCTTGGCAGAAGATGCCCATTATCCAATTATTCTTATGGATGCACATATGCCGCGTGTTGATGGTCTTGAAGCGACACGTCTTATCCGTGCAAATCCTGATTATGATCATATTACTGTTATGGCTTTAAGTGGTGACACGGGTGCTGATGATGTTCGTAAGATGCGTGAGGCAGGTATGGAAGAACAACTTGAAAAGCCACTCAAGATCTCGGCTCTTTATCAAGCACTTTACTGTTACTTTGATCCAAACACTCTCGGTGGTGCTGAAGATGCCCTTCCGGAGATCCACTTGGATAACTCTTTAGGACTTGAGATGTTAGGCGGAGATATCGAGCTTTACCATGAGATCCTTTCTGAGTTTGAGTCCCTTTATCATGACTCTGATGAGAAGATCGAGTTATGGATCAAACATGGCGATATAGACAGAGCAAAAGCTATACTGCTTGATGTCAAAGGTATTGGTGAGAGTATTGGTACAGCTGAACTGACAGAGACAGCTGAAGAGTTTAGAGAAGCTTTGATCGCTGGAGACACGACCAAGTACTCAAAACTTATGAAACGCTACCGTAGTCAACTAAAATCTATTTTAGCAGATATTGCAGAGGTATAATCTCTGCTACCCACTCTTAGGTTATTACCATAATGAAACAGATCTTTTTTTTACTTTTTCTTTTTTTCACGACGACACAACTTTATGCTCAAACTCTTTATAAAACGATCATAGTTGCTAGTTTATTGCGCGAGAGTGATGCTCAGATCCAAAAAGAGCAGTTTGAAGCTTGGGCAAAAAACAACCCACGTATCATGGCCCTTCAAAAAGAGGAGGGCTTCTTTTTTGTCACTAGAAACTCTGGTTCTTATATTGTTGTAGCATTAGAGCCTCTGAAAAATGCAGAGAGTGTCTCTGAACTTTTTAAGTTACTTAAACCTGTCTACCATGATGCCTTTATCTCTAATATACGTTCTGACAAGTTGCTGGCCTCTTATGCTAAAGGAAGCGTTGATGAACAACTTGACCCAACTTCTTTTGTACCCAAGCCATCTGCAAAAGCGGTTGTAACATCAGAGGCAGAAGAACCTATAATACCCATTTCAGTAGAAGAAGATACACCAGAAGAGATACGCGCTTCGCAGAAAAACAAGTCCGCTCATTTAAATACAGAGGTAGAAGAACAAGGTACCACATACATTGTACCTTATCTCCTTTTGGGCCTTTTAGCCCTCTCTTTACTTGTGATCTATCTACTAGTACGTCAACGTAAGTCAGATGTACACGTCAAAGATATTGAAGAGAAGATCGTAACGCTAAACAGCTCCTTTAGTGAACTCAACAGTGAAAACCTAGAATATCAAGACTCTCTCACTGAACAAGAAGAGTTGATCGAAGAGATGACTGATAAGCTCAAAGATCCTACCAAGTCTATAGTGGGACGTGCAGGGCGTATGTTAGAGACTACTCTTAATGACAAGCAGTCTATAGAGTTACGAAATATTCATGATTCAGGTCAGGTGCTGTTTGCGATCGTAGATGATCTTCTTGACTTTATGAAAATTCGTTCCAACAAACTAGAGATCAAGACAAAAGCTTTTGATATTAATGAACTTCTCGACATTATTGTACGTTCGGTGATAGAGCGTATAGAGAAAAAAGATGTTGAAGTGATCTTTGATATTGAGAAAAACGTACCACCTAAGATGATAGGTGATCCGATTAGAATAGGGCAGGTTCTAACCAACCTTCTTGAAAATGGGATTAAATTCACCAAAGCGGGAGAGGTAAAACTCCATGTCAAGGCTTTGGCAAAAAATGAGGGTGATATACAGTTGATGTTTGAAGTGATCGATACAGGTATAGGTATACCTGTATCTAAACTTGATGATATCTTTACGCCTTTTTATCAGATAAGCAATAACAACAGTGCGGGTCTTGGACTCTCTATCTCCAAAGCTTTGATCGAGATGATGGGTGGTGAGATAGTGGTCTCGACTGAACTTAATCGTGGATCTACTTTTACCTTTGTTTTAGGACTTCAAGAAGTTGATGCAGGAGAAAAACGTCATTATCGACTGCCTAATGAAGTTTATGATGTTAGAAAAGTATTGATCGTGGACTATCATGACAGTGCAGCATCTGCTATGAAAAAACTATTGGAATATTTTCACAATGAAGTGAATGTGTTTTCACAAGCAAACATAGAAGTGATGGCGCCAGACCTCTCTAAGTACAACATACTTTTTATCTCTGAAAAACTGCTCACCTTTGATCTGATCAAGCAGATAGAACCCCTTAAAGCAAAAGATGCCATCAAGGTTGTCATAGTGGGCAGTATGCTGCATAAAGCCAACAATACAAACCTCATTGAGAAACTGGCAGACAGTCACATTATGAAACCTGTTAACCAGCAGACGATCTTCAACCTCTTAGTCGACTTTTATGGTGATGACTTAGTGGTTAATCTTCCTGATGTTCCAGAAGAGACAGTGGCACCTGTAATGCCTCGTATTGTTATAGAACGTACCCAAAAACAAGATGTTACCAAAGAAGACTTTATCTTTTTTGCCGGGGCTAAGATCTTAGTTGCTGAAGATAATGAGATCAACCAAAAAGTATTGAGTAGCCTATTAAAAGATAGTACTATCGAAATAGACATGGCAGAAAATGGGAAGATAGCAGTAGAAATGGCCAAAAAGAGTGATTATGACTTGGTACTGATGGACATGAACATGCCGGTGATGGACGGATATGAAGCTACCGAACTTCTTAAAGCCAGTTCTGCAACCGCTGCCTTACCTATAGTCGCGCTCTCAGGAAATACCATGCCAGAAGAGATCACCAAGATGCAGGCATGTGGGCTTGATGATAGACTGGAAAAACCGATCCGTGTTCATGCTCTTTATTCAGTTTTCAGTAAGTACCTTGAGTACCACCCTCTAGAGACAGAAGTAGAAGAGAGTGCCTTACCTGACAAACTTTATGTCTACGAAGAGGCGCTTGAACGTTGTGGTGGTGATAAAGAGTTGTATAAGGAGTTGGTAGAGGAATTTATAAGACTCTATAGAGATTCAGATACGATGTTTAAAAAATATATCGGAGAGAAAGATTCTGCAGCCGTCAAGGAACTTAGTCTAGACATTAAAGGTGTCAGTGCAAATATTGGTGTCTATGCATTGGCCAATGCAGCACAGAAGATAAATGAGTCTAATCTTACCAGTGCCAGTATGCCACATTATCTTGATAGTTATAAAAAGTGTCTGCATAAAACACTTGATGCCTTGACTACTAAGCTAAAAACACTCTAAATACGCTTTTTACAGCATATAAGAGCTGTTTCTTGCTACTTTCACATCCCTCTTAGCCCTTTTTTTTTACAATACATAAAAAAGTTATGACCTATGAGAATTGATAAATATTTAAACGCTGTTAACATTACCAAACGCCGGAGTATCGCACAAGATATGATCAGTTCGGGTGTCGTCTCCATAAATGACAAAATAGTAAAAGCCAGTAAAAATGTGGATATTGGTGATGTGATCACGATCGCTTATTTGAAAGCGGACAAAAAGTATGAGGTGTTGGCTATTCCTACAACAAAGTCAACACCTAAGGCAGAACAAGAGAAGTACATAAAGGAAGTATCATGAATTACGAAAGTGCACACAAGGCATTTACCTCACTCTTTAACCATGAGATGAGTGACACACAGATGCGTGAGTTTTTAATCTCTATGAAACTTGACGAAGATACCTCTGTTGATGCTCTAGCAGCAGCAGCAACCGTCATGCGTTCTCACGCTATTGCCCTACCGGTGAGTGAAAGCCTGCGTCCACAGCTTATCGACATCGTTGGTACGGGTGGAGACAAGATCGGAAGTTTTAACATCTCTTCTACGGTAGCACTGCTTTGTGCTTCTATGGGCTCTTACGTTGCCAAGCATGGAAGTCGTTCTATCACCTCCAAGTCAGGAAGTGCCGATATGTTTGAGTCTCTTGGTGTCCGTTTGGACCTGAGTATCGAACAGAGTGCGAAGATGCTTGAAGAGAGTGGATTTACCTTTATGTTTGCACAGAACCATCATCCTGCCATGAAGTTTATTATGCCTGTACGAAAAAGTATTCCTGACAAGACGATCTTTAATGTTTTAGGACCATTGACCAACCCTGCCGGTGTAGAGAAGATCATGCTCGGTGTGTTTGACAAAAGTTTTGTACCTAAGATCGCCGAAGCATTGAAGATCAACGAGGTCAAGTCTGCTATAGTGGTTAGCTCTAATGAACACATGGATGAGATCAGTATATCTGACATTACCCATGCAGCAAGATTGACTACAGAAAGTGTGACACACTATGAGATAGATCCGACGCAGTATGGTATAAAACGTCAACCGCTTTCAGCCATTATCGGTGGCAGTGCAGATGAAAATGCTCAGATCCTGCATAATATCTTCGACAACCGTGCCACACAAGCGCAGCGAGATATTGTTTTGATCAACGCGGCCAATGCTTTTATCGTAGACGGTAAGGCACGTGACATTCAAGATGGTCTGGAGATCGCAAGAGAAGCCCTGCAAAGTAGTAAGGCTAAAGAAAAACTCAAAGAGATCATAGCTGTAAGTCAGAAACTGTGATAGAGGCCTCTTTAGAGAACTTAACGGGTGTCACTAAGGTGATGTCCCAAGCACTTCCAGACGGAGGCGTTATCATTCTTCAAGGTGATCTGGCTGCCGGAAAGACGACCTTGACCCAGGCTTTTGCAAAACATCTTGGTTTGGAAGATGCGGTCACGTCACCGACCTTTTCACTGCAGCAGTGTTATGGAGAGAAGATGTTTCATTATGACATCTACAACCATGGGCTTGATCATTTCCTCTCTTTGGGTATGCTAGAGGAGTTGGAAAAAGAGGGCTATCATCTCATAGAGTGGGGTGATAGCGCCTTAGCGACACTTCTTAAAAGTGCGCAGATTCCGACTATTGTGGTCACCATCGAAAAGACTGCAGGCGATAAGAGAGTTTATAGGATAAAAAATGCATAGTTTGATTGCAAGAAATTTGGTAAAGACTATTAAAGGTACCGAGATCGTTCGCGGCATGTCTCTTGATGTAAGGTCTGGAGAGGTTGTTGGACTTCTAGGGCCTAACGGTGCAGGAAAGACCACCAGTTTTTATATGATCTGTGGTCTTGTTGAGATGACGAGTGGAGAAGTGTTTATGGATGATGAAGATATCTCACATCTGCCACTGCACCAACGGGCCATGAAAGGGATCGGGTACTTACCACAAGAGGCATCGATCTTTAAGGACTTAACAGTTGAAGAGAACCTTTTGGTCGCTGCTCAGGTAAACATCAAAGGCACAAAAGAGCAGTATGAACGTATTGAAGAACTTTTGGATATGTTTAACATTGAGCCGATCCGTTACCGTAAGGGTATTTCACTCTCTGGTGGAGAACGTCGTCGTGCGGAGATCGCGAGAGCACTCATAAACTCTCCACGCTTTTTACTGTTGGATGAACCTTTTGCCGGGGTTGATCCTCTTGCGGTCAACGATATTCAAGAGGTCATTCATCAGTTGGTTCAGTATGATATTGGTGTACTGATCACCGATCATAATGTTCGTGAGACACTTGATGTCTGTGACCGTGCTTATGTGATAAAAAGTGGTTCACTTTTGGCCTCTGGAACCAGTGAAGAGATCGGTCAAAACGAAGATGTCCGTAAACATTACCTGGGTGAGTCTTTTAAACTGTAGATGACTGTCAAAAAGCAAGCACTTAAAGCGCGTCTCGAGCAAGAAGTGCTCAAGCGTAATGATCTCGACGAATTGGATGAAAGTCGTCCAGACCCTATTATCCCTGCTAAAGTTCATAATGATGAGTATGTCTCGCTGATCTGTGCGATGTTTGGCTACGGGCGTGCAGATGCTATTGTCAAGTTTCTCTTCTCATTGGACTTTTTACTTTTAGATGCAGATGAAGAGACCATAACTAAAGTTCTATCACATCACTACTACCGTTTTCAAAATGCCCAAGATGTTCAAGCGATCTTTATAGCTCTCTCACGACTGAAAAAAGTCTCAACTTTAGAAGCACTCTTCTATGAGGGGTATCAAGAGAAGTGCAGTGTCATCGATGGTATCAACACAGTGATCAAAGCAATAGAAGCAGTCTATCCTTATCAAAGCAGAGGGTACCGTTTTTTACTAGGTTCTGTCACCACCAAAACAAAGGGATCGGGTGCCTTAAAGCGGTGGATGATGTATTTGCGCTGGATGGTGAGACATGACCATATTGACATGGGGTTATGGAGCAGGGTAGATAAAAAAGATCTGATCATGCCACTAGACACCCACACCTTTAAGGTCTCTCATAAACTGGGGCTACTCACTCGAAAAACATATGACTTGCAAGCGGCCATAGAGTTAACGGAGACCTTGAGACTTTTTGATGCACAAGATCCTGTCAAGTACGATTTTGCCATTTACCGTTTAGGACAGGAGCAGTTGGTCTAAAAAGCTTATCTGTGTAAAATTACTGTAAAATGATTATACAAGGCCTTTTAAGATATCGAGTATATTATTGATGTTAATGGTGCCCTAAATACTTGCAGACCTTCTGGTTGTGTCATAGGAAGGTCTGCTGAGAGAAGGTAATATGATGAATGATCAAGAAGAGATTGATTTAGAATTTTATAAAAATGGCCTTGCTGAGAGTGTTTTGAAACGTTATGAGTTTAGTGATGAAGAGAAAGAGCTCATCCATAGCGCTATTAGAACGGCCAAGATGAAACATCCCCGTATGCAGGTTGTTGAAGAGGCTGATGCGCTCCTAAAAGAGGTGGCCAAGAGTAGAGAAGTCATCTATCATGAACCTATAGACCAAGAGAGTGCTGCTAAAGCAATGGCTTTGACCACAGCACCATACTTCTCAAGACACCGCCTTCCTTTTTGGGTTTGGTTCCTGCTTATTCTTTTGATCATTGCTACCTCTAACATCTACTATATGGCCAAAGACCGATTTTCTGAGTACAGTTTTCAAGAGGCTAAAGCATACTGTCATAGTAAAGACAAGGTGCTTCCCAAAGATATAGAGGCGTTAAGATCTTCTGGTTTTGAGATGCATCAAGATACACAGTTATGGGCTGCAGATGGTACCGTCTTAGAGTCTTTGAAAGGAAATATCCCTCGTACCAAAGAGCGTTACCCTGTACGATGTGTTACGCCATAAGAGTTTAAATCTGTAAGAACTGATCCCTATGAGTAGATGGACATATAAAAAATAGTTTAGGAAGAAGTATGAATACAACGGAGGCACTAAAGATCTTTAATGATGAGACCTTTGTAGTGACACATGGTACGGTAAATATCTACAATATAGGACTAGAACCTTATGAGCTGGGAAATATCTTTGCATATTTGGATTTAAAAGGCAGTGCTTGGCAGGTTGATGACTTTAAGATCGATGGTGGCAAGAGTTACGATGAAGACGGTAACTCGTATGTATTTGGATGTTTGAGTATATGCGTAAAAGGACGAGACCATCAAGCCTTTTTAGAACTGGAAAAACGGTGGATAGAAGCAGAGAAAAAAGAGGAAGAAGTAAACGATGAACACTCATGAAATTTTAAAAATTTGGAATCAACAATGAGTTTTGCTGTGATAGGCGGCATCTTTTTAAACATCGGCGCCTTTCTGACCTATAAGGGCAGGATCTATGAGGCTGTTCTGGTCTACCTTGTCGCTGATCTCTGCTGGATGGTGATGGCTTATGTCAGAGATGACTGGGTAGGTGCCGCTTTTATCATTGTCGGAACGATCCTTGGTTTTATGGCTTTTTTAAAGATGCAAAAAGGCGATATGAAGAAGAACCTGAATGAAAAAAAATAAGTACCCAGTTTTCAGAAGTTTAAAGCACCTATGACTTTTGAATTTCTGTTTCAAGATTTTTACTATTGAGGTTGAAAAGTGGTTGTACCTTCATGAAAAACAGTAACTGTGTGATCAATTTTCTCTTCCTTCTGCTAATGTGATTGATATTCATATAATGAGTATTAATGTTTTAAAAATAATATAAATAATTTTATTTGTTATAAAAGATATGGTTTTAAAGCTTTTTTAGAGAGAATTGTCAGGATTATAAAGTTTATTGATCTTGATGCCTTGTTTACAATAGTTATTTGTGGAGGGCGTATGAAGCGAGCTGTTATATGGTGAACAAGAAACCATACGTGACAAGATAAGTATGCAGGTGTTTGTGAACAATTTAGAATATACAGGAAAAAGGGATGTGTTATGGGATATAAAGTTGTAGGTTTAACGGCTAAGCAGAAAAAAGAGCTATGTTTGATTATGGGTTCAGGTATGCATTCTCACGTAAGAGGATGGGAACGAGAGAATATATTATTAAAGCAGTCTGATATATGAAATGTCTATTGGTAGTTAAAAATGATTTTGGTAGATTGCTATGGGCAACCTTTTCCCATATAGCATAGTGTTTTACTTTATAGGTGGCAGCTTTATTTTGAGTATAAATGAAATATCAATAGAATCATTGACTATGATCGATGGACTGAAAGTAACATTATATTTATTTATATTAATCTCAAGTCTTATCTTCTATCTTTCAAATATTTTGACTAAAGAAGTAAGAATATATACTGATAGAATAGAAAAAGAGTGGTATCTCTTTGGTGTTAGTTCTGTGTATATTGAGCAGATGAATATCAGTATCACAAAAAGAATATCCTCACATATTCTTCGCTTTGAAAAAAGTAAGCAAAGATGGTATATGAATATTTTAGTTGATATAGACATAAATCTCATAAATAAACAGACAAAAGAAAAACTTTTTTCTACCCTATCAAAGGTTATGTGTATAGATGAAAAACAGTTTAGTGTTAATAACTCAACTTTCGCACATAACCCCAAGCTCTTTTTTGGTGTAAGCGCTTAGTACAGCGATAATAGTGAGTATATTTTTATTCTCCTTGACAACATTTTCGATTTCAGAGATTTTTGTCAAT
>JALWKG010000249.1 GCA_027081565.1 Helicobacteraceae bacterium | reverse complement strand
TCACACCAAGGTAGAACCAAGGATTTGCAGTAAAAATCCCTACAGTAATAAGTGCAAGCCCTGCAACAATTCTAACAGGCTGACATGCTTTTCTAATTTTCATAATATCCATAAAAAATCCTTAACTATAAAATAATGTGGAATTATACTGTCTATTTGTAACTATGATTTGAAAAAATGATATTAATTATAAATTTAAAGATAGTTGTGATAACTTTTTGACAAATAGTTTTTTGCGAGAAGATGAAACTGGAGATACCCTTCAATTAGAAAGAGGTCATAAAATGAGAGGTGAGGGCGAAGTAGACAAGCGGTGTATAGACAACAATAGAGAGATACATCATGTAAGGGTGCAGTGGGGCAAGTAACATAGTAGACATCTCCGCGTTGAGCTCTCTCTTTTCAAAGACCTGTTGTAATAATATGATTTTTGTTGCAATATCGATGGTTTTGATGATGAGCAGTGCCACAGCAGCATAGGCCAAGTCTGTTAACATCGCGAGTGCTATACCAAATGAAAAGGTAGGATGCATTATAAAAAAGAGAAAGATGTTCTGTCTGTAATAGCGGTAGAGTTTTCCTAAAACACCCATCAAGGTGTCGGCTTTTTGCCATTGAATCTCAAAAAACTCAAGACCAATATATATGATGATAGCGATATAGATGTTTTCCATAAGAGAATTATAACTTTTTTTAGCCAAACCAAACACGCAAAAAGATAAAATATCTAACTTCTAATTAAAGATATATAACAATGACCGAATACTATATGACAAACGGCGATGAGAGTAGTGTTAAGACCGAACTTGAGATCGACTATCTCGACACTGCACCGCAAGCAGAACGACCATGGTTAGTCTGGACTTTTTTACAACTAACTGACGTTCAAGAGAATGGTCTGCCTACTGAACAAGCGCTACAAAATCTTGAGCTTGTGATAGAACGCCTTGTGTCACGTGCTTCTGAGACACTCGATGCCATTCAGGTGGGACAGCGTTTTGAAGATGGTTGGGCAGAACTTTACTTTTATGCACCAAGTGCCAAAAAGTTTCAAAACCTTGTCTCTGAAGTGGTTGGCTCGGAGTATATCTTCGATGTAGGTACAGCCAGAGATGCCAAGTGGGAACACTATCTCTACACACTTTATCCAGATGCTTTGATGTTACAGCAGATCCAAACACGCCACATCTTAGCGGAGTTGGCAGAAGAGGGTGACGACAACACTAAAGAGCGTGAAGTCGAGCACTATCTGGGCTTTTTAACTGAGGGGCATGCCAAACGTGTGGCTGAAGAGTTGTATTTGCATGGTTTTGAAAAAAAAGAGATAGGGTACAACAGTAGTGAAGAGTATGGAAACACTTTAGTCATCACGCAAACTCATAATCTGGACCAGGAGTTACTCGAAGAATTGGCCTTTTTATTGATCACTACGGCTGAAAAAGAGCATGGCATCTATGTTGGATGGAGCTCAGGAGTCGCTTCTTGAAAGAGATGTTTAAGATAAAAGGCGCCTACGCCTACATCATTGCACTATTTTTAAATGCTTTTACGGACTTAGGTCACAAGATCATTATTCAAAATACGGTCTTTAAGATGTATGACGGTGAGATCCAGATCGTTTTGACCGCTATTGTCAATGCACTGATCCTTTTACCTTTTATTATGGTCTTTACGCCTGCAGGTTTCTTAGCAGACAAATTTCCTAAAAACAAGGTGATGACCTTTGCCGCGGCTTTGGCCGTAGTGTTAACACTTCTAATCACACTCTCATACTATATGGGTTGGTTTGAGCTCTCATTTTTCTTGACCTTTTTGCTCGCAACACAGAGTGCTATCTACTCTCCGGCCAAGTACGGTTACATCAAAGAGTTGGTAGGAAATAAGTTTATCTCCGCAGGTAATGCAGCGGTGCAAGCCGCTACCATGATTGCTATTATGTCAGGTATGGGGATCTTCTCCTTTTTATTTGAGTTTATGTTACATGACTACACTACAGCAGATGAGATCTTAAAACAGATTGCACCTTTGGGTTGGTTACTGGTCCTTAACTCAGTGGCAGAGTTTTACCTTATATCACGATTACCAAACAAACAACGTGTGCCTTCTAATCGTAAGTTCTATATGAAGAAGTATCTGACAGGTCTTTACCTTCGAAAAAATATGAAGACCATTACTCGTAAACCGATGATATTACAAGCTATTTTTGCTTTGTCAGTCTACTGGGGAGTCTCTCAGGTTGCTATCGCTGTTTTTCCAGAATATGCTAAAAGTGTCATGGGTATAAGTAATACAGTCTATGTCAATGGTGTTTTGGGCCTGACGATCATAGGTATAATCATCGGTTCTATTATGGCTGCGCGCTTTTCAAAGTACTTTATTCAAATGGGTATGGTACCTTTTAGTGCTATAGGTATGGGAGTGAGTCTTCTGCTTATCCCAGTATTTGATCGCCTTGAACCTATTGCTGTTCTCTTTTTTACTTTTGGACTGTTTTCAGGGATGTTTATTGTTCCTTTGAATGCCTTTATCCAAAAGCATGCACCGGGTGTACACCTTGGAACGATACTTGCCGGAAATAACTTTATACAGAACATCTTTATGGTGATTTTACTGGGTATGACAACACTTTTGGCCTTTTATGGTGGCGTTGACTCAAGCAGCCTTTTTTATGCTGTTGCGACCTTGACTTTTGTGATGGCATTTTTTGTATCACGTCAGCACTTACTTATGTTTGCTTGGTTTGTGGGTGAGCTTCTTTTATCATTTCGCTATGACTTTGTCTTTAAAGGTGCAGAGAAAGTACCTCATACAGGTGCGGTGCTCCTTATGGCGAACCATGTGAGTTGGCTAGATTGGCTTATCGTGCCATTTCCTGTTGAAAGACGGACCATTTTTATGATGGAGAGAAGCATCTATCACTGGCCAATTGCACACAGCTTTTTTAAATGGGGTGAGGCTATTCCAGTTTCTGCCCGCGCTGCGAAAGATGCCTTTAAACAAGTACATAACTATGTCAAGCATGGTCGTCTTATCACTCTTTTCCCAGAAGGTGGGATTACCCGTACAGAAAATATTCAAAAATTCCAAAGAGGTTATGAAATTGCTGTAAAAGGAGAGAACGGTGTTATTGTACCTGCTTATATTGGAGGTATGTGGGGTAGCCGTTTCTCCCGTTCTAAAAAACATTTTGTCGAAAAACGCTCTCTGTGGCGTAGAAAAGTAACCGTGATCTATGGTGATCCGGTTCCTTTGAGTACACCGGCCGCAGAGTTACAGACTATTATAGAAAAACTAAAAG
>JALWKG010000248.1 GCA_027081565.1 Helicobacteraceae bacterium | reverse complement strand
TTTCGTAAAATGAACAAAACCATCTTGCCTACTACCTTTAATGATGACATTCATAAAAAAGTAGAAGAGATAGAGTACGCTAAAAAGTCGTAGTTAAACGATCTTTATATACTCTTTAATGGCTTTTAAATCCTCTTTTTGTTTTCCAATACCTTTAACATTTTGCACCAGTGAGACCACATCAGCATAATCTCTTAGATCAACACTTTTATTAAAAAGTGTCTGAGATGCTATGTAGTCATAGATATCTGCTGTCGCAATAGAGAGTTTTGTACTTAGCATATGCGTTAAAGGCGTCGCACTGTAAACATCGTCTACACAATTTTGTGAAAACACTTTAGCCGCTTCTTCTTCAAGTCCACGTGATATCAGTGAAGATGCAATATGGTGTTCAAAGGGAACAGGAGCTTGAGAGACGATCTCTGAAGCTTGTGGCAGTGTACGTAAAGTCTCACCCCAGGCAACACTTGATACAAAAATAATAGATCCCAAAATTAAAATTTTGTTTTTCATTATGGCCTCTCTTTTTATAGTTAACCTATTATCTAACAATAAAGTTAATGAATGGCGCTGCTCTAACTTTTAAACTACTTCATCATCATATAGAGATTATTACTTTTATGGCACACCTCCAAAAACCGTTCTTTCAACTCTCTGTCAAAACTCATCATGTAGATATTACTGTTTTTCAGATGCAGTGATTTCAAATTTTCCAAGAGTACATCATCAGCCACATTTTTACCGTGGTCACACTTCGTAAAATTAAATGAATTCAATGTTTTGCCATAATCATAAAGGTTGGCTTCCCACTCTCGTTTTTTAAGATACAGCGAGTCAGGATTGGCTGCCATATAGATGTCTTCATCTTCTATCTCAAATGGCTCTATCAGGTCATTAAAAATGGAAGAGATGTTTGAGAAGTTTTCAATGTCCCAAAACAGATAACTTCTCTCTGTTTTACTTTTATGCTTTTTATTGATCAACGTTACACGCTTTGTGATATTGAAGTGGGTATGTGCGGTATCATTTACCAACTCTATACTGTTTATAAGTTGCTTGGCATCCGTCGTTGTAAACCCCAAGATCTTTCCCAGCTCTATATAAAGCGCAAGGTTTTCCAGTTCTTCTCTAGCCCCACCTTTTTGATAGCGCTTTAACTTGGCAATTCTATTTTCTCCAAAAACGGCAATAATGTTTAACGGTTTACGGCTAGGAAAGATAGCCGTTACCTTATGCAGGATCTGTTTGGCATCTTTAGTTTTAGGAAGTTCAATATCACCTCTGTATTTTTTGGCAATGATTATTTTTGACATCTATATCCCTCTATATTTCTACCAAATATTAGCAAAAAGAGATAAGGCATAAGAACGTATCGATTTATTGTCATTTATATTTAAGAAGTGTATTTTGTCAAAAATCGGTGAAGTTGGTTGGCAAATTCATGGGCATCTTTAGGTCCAAATGCTTTAGGCCCCTTGGTCATCTCACCACTCTCACGTATGGACTCCATAAGGTTACGCATGGCCAAATACTGTTTGATGTTGTCAACACTGTAGAGCTCTCCACGATGATCAATAGCATGCGCCTCATTAGAGATCACCCTGTCTGCCAGTGGGATGTCTGCAGTTATGACCAGATCACCTGCGTCTGCCATCTCCACGATCTTATGGTCAGCCTCATCTGCGCCCTGCTCAACAATAATATAAGTGATAAGCGGTGATTCTCCTATGTTTATCTTTTTATTGGCCACAACAAAGGTCGGAATCTGCAAGCGTTCAATGCTACGCAGGACTATTGGTTTTAAAAGGTTAGGAAAAGCATCCCCATCGATATAGAGAGAGAAGGTGTTAGATGACATAGCATAGCTCCGTATTTATCAATTTATTTACCCAAGACATTACTAATAAGGCTTTAATCTTTCCACCACTTTACTACCATCTCTTTTAATAGTAGTCATTACAATATTACCTGCCGGTGCATACTCACACACCCAGACTTGAGACCTGTCATCACATGCCATTACAGCACATCCAAGTTTTGTTGTTGTGTTCCATATCACCTGAGTATAGTGACCACACATCTCACCTTCCTCACAGCTATTACTTTCATAATCATACCACCTGACTTCATCATACCAAGCTTGAACAACAGCACGTTCATCTATCTGTTGGAGTTGATTATGCCAGATCCACTGCCCCTGACTGTCTTTTGTATTTGCTGTTTTTTTAGCACTTGCCCAGTAGAGGTTTTCGCCAAAGGAGCCAACCTTACCATGAGAATGCACCATCCCACAGCCATCTTTTTGTAACTTTTTTGCCCATTTTCTTGCTGCATTTTCAAGTTGTTTTGAATACTTTAATGGTGGAGACTGGTACTTTTTTCTCAGGTCATTATGGGCTGTTGTGATCATATCTGTGTTTACTTTGATCTCTTCTGCATATATATAAGTAAAGAGAAGTATGATAATGATGACTCTTTTCATACCCTTTTCCTCTATATTTGGCTAATGGCATCATATGCCGTGTCCATCATAACATCTATTTGATCTTTGGTAATAATATATGGCGGCATGAAATATACTATATGTCCTAATGGTCTTAGCAAGACACCATGATCAAGACCATATTGGTAGACTTTTAAACCTATGCGTTCGCTTGCATCATAACCTTTTAGCTCTACAGCCGCGACCATACCACATTGGCGGACTGAAGCGACATTTTCTAAAGCTTCAAATCTTTGTAATTTCGAGGCCATATATTTTGCTGTCTCTTTGTTGCTTTCTATAACATTTTCTGATTCAAACAGGTCAAGTGTAGCATTCGCAGCAGCACATGCTAAAGCATTACCTGTGTATGAATGTGAATGTAAAAAAGCTTTATAAAGTTTGTAATCACAATAAAAAGCACGATAGACCTCATCAGTTGTTAGTACCACTGATAGCGGTAAATAGCCACCTGTCAGCCCTTTTGATAACACAATATAATCGGGTGTTATACCTGCTTGTTCTACTGCGAACATCGTGCCAGTTCGACCAAACCCAGCCATCACTTCATCTGCTATCATATGAATACCATGACGGGTACAGATCTCTCTAGCCAAGGTCAAATAGAGTGGATGGTACATATGCATGGAACCGGCACCTTGTATCAACGGTTCTACGATCAGTGCTGCAATCTCGTCTGGATGCTCTTTAAAACACTTCTCTAGTGCTTCAGCAGCCTCGACTGCAGCGGCCTCACTCTGATCTTTTGGCACAGGGGTCTGTATGGAACGAATGAGCAGTGGCTCATAGGTTTCTTTA
>JALWKG010000247.1 GCA_027081565.1 Helicobacteraceae bacterium | reverse complement strand
TAGGGGCGGAAATACTCCCAGATAACATCATGAAGGTAGAGTTTGAAGTGACCATGTCCCTCTCCTCCTCGCTCGTAACGTGTTTGAAGCTCTTTTTGTTCACTTTCATCTAAAAAGAGCTTGGCAACATTATAGACATTACACCCTTCCCACTCTTTAGGATCTTCCAGAGGCACGGCTTCTGTGACGATCTTTTTGATGGTCTTTTGCTGCTTTTTCTCTTGATCGAAGATGTTAATGGTGTTGCCGTAAGACTTAGACATCTTCTGCCCATCTACGCCAGGAACGGTAGCCACGACTTCATCCACACGGTGTTCAGGAATGATAAAGACATCTCCATGCATATTGTTGAACTTAGTGGCGATGTCACGTGCCATTTCGACATGTTGGATCTGATCTTTTCCAACGGGGATAATGTCGGAGTTGAAAAGTAGAATATCTGCTGCCATAAGTACAGGGTAAGAGAAGAGGTTGTGGTTACTTGCGATTCCTTTGGCTGTTTTGTCTTTATAGCTGTGGCCACGCTCCAAAAGACCCATCGGGGTAAAGGCTGAGAGCGCCCAGTAAAGCTCAAGAACCTCTTTAACATCAGACTGTACCCAGAAGGTCGCTTTTTCAGGGTCCATCCCCAAAGCTAAAAAGTCAATAGCCGCTTGCATTGTCAACGAAGCCAAACGTTCTCCGTCATGAACTGAGGTCATGGCATGATAGTTGGCTATAAAGGCAAAGACCTCATTTTTATCTTGAGAGTCGATCATCTGCTTGATAGAGCCAAAATAATTTCCAATATGAAGGTCGCCAGATGATTGGATTCCAGTAAGTACGCGCACGGCAATTCCTTGAGTTGAGGCATCTGCCTCAATAATAGTTGCGAAATTATAGCCAATTAGCCTCTAAATCTCATTATTTACCTGTCGTTGTGCCTTCTGTTAATCTATTATTAGAATAGATGTGATACTCTTGAGTACATTAAGAATAAAGGATAGAAAATGAGTCTTCAAATCAGAGCAAAAGACCTAACACTAAGTGATCACAACAAAAAGCACATTGATGCAGCAATGGAGCAATTTAAGAAATATGGTTTAGATATTACATCGACTAATGTAGTGATAGCTAAAGTGAAAAATGGTGTGAGTGTTGAGTTTGAGTTTCATATTGCCCACCACACACCAGTGGTAATCAATCAAGAAGACAAAGACTTGGATGCAGCGATTGACCTTGCTGTAGACCGTGCCTCTAAAGCACTACGCCGTATGCATGATAAAGATGTGACACATCGTGGTACAGGTATTAAAGGACTTGAAGCTGAAGAAGAGGCTGAAGAAGCGTAAGCTTTTCCTCTTTTTATCAACATAAGCACCTTCTGGTGCTTTTCTTTCTCTCATCTTTTCATTTAAATTTCATTTTCAAAACTTATTTATAATATCAATGTACCAAGAATATTTCAATATAAACAGACAAAGGATAAATTATGGATAAAATTAAAGTAGTATGCCCACATTGTGATCAGGTTAATGCCATTCCCAATAAAGAACACTATAACAAGGCCAATTGTGGTCACTGCAAAAAGTCACTTCTGGACACCACCCCGATACAGTTGACTGCACAAAACTTCGATCTGCACCTTGTCAACAGTGATATTCCTGTTGTTGTTGACTTTTGGGCACCTTGGTGTGGACCGTGTAAGATGATGGGGCCTGCATTTGAAGAGGCGGCTAAAAGTTTTCCATTGAAAGTACGTTTTGCCAAGTTAAATACAGAAGAGCATCAAGCACCCTCTGCAAAGTTTGGTATACGTTCCATACCTACGATGATAGCTTTTAAAAATGGTAAAGAGGTCGGCAGACAGTCCGGGGCACTGAGTGCTGAACAGATCAAGCAGTGGGTGGGATCGTTAGTCTCATAAAAAATGTGCGTAACTACTACTTAAGGCAGTCGTTACTACGTGCACTTCTTTTTAGAGGTGCTAAGATATACTTTCAAAAAAATTAGGAATCTCTTATTCGCCAGATCATATTTTTAACACTTTTTGTCATAACACTGCTTCAAGCAGCAGAGGTGGAGCCAGGTCCTTATGCCTTGCGGTTAGGGTTTGGATACTCTGATCTTAACGACTTGGGCGAGATCGTGGCAGGAGATTGGCATCCCTATCCGGAAAAAACTACAGCTTTAAATTTAGATGGGGGTTATAGACTATCTCATAATACGTTCAGTTGGCCTTTGGATATCTATCTAAAAGGGGGACTCTCTTATTTTGATGAGAAGGGTGTGGTTTTTCAAGGTAAAAAGTATAAAGATTTTTTAGAAGCGACTTTTTACATCAAGGCGTATCTCAAACTGGACTTTTGGCAAAACCGTGTGCGCCTGGGAGCAGGCGAGGGCCTCTCGTTAGCTCAAGAGATACCTGTCGTCGAAGTGGTCGATGTGACCAATGGTGATGGTACTGTAGACCCGACAGCAAAGTTTTTGAACTACCTGGATCTCTCTATAGATTTTGATGTGGGTCGACTCATTCGTGTGAACTCTATGCGAGAGTACTATTTAGGCTACACCCTAAAACATCGTTCTGGGGTCTTTGGGCTTTTCAACGGCGTTCATGGTGGTTCCAACTATAATATGTTAACACTCGAAAAAAACTTTTAAGGAGCGCTCCATGTATCAATGGATCATCTGGTTTCATATCATCTCTCTCATCTCTTGGTTTGCCGTACTTTTCTACCTGCCACGCCTTTTTGTCTATCATGCAGAAAATGTTGACAAACCTCAGTTTTTAGAGGTGGTGAAGGTGATGGAGATGAAGATCTACCGTTACATCGGTGTTCCCGCATTTTGGGCAACAGCGATCTCTGGAACAGTTTTGGCCTTTATGTACCCCACCAACATCTTCACAACGGGTGGTTGGTTCCATGTCAAACTCTTTTTTGTAGCTATCTTGATCGCCTACTTCTACTCTATGGGCTATTACCGTAACAAATTACTTGAAAACGACAGCTATAAAACAGGAAAGTTCTTTCGTGTCTATAATGAAGGCCCAACCATCTTAATGTTGATCATTGTGGCTATGGTTGTGGTAAAACCATTTTAGAAAAATGTTGCACTGGAGCTATCTTGTACCTTTAAGTCGATAGGCGGTTCAGCCGCTTCTGGATTGCCACATGATGGGATCTTACCTGAATCGCTTGCATACTCTATAGCAAAGTCACCTACATGTTGTAACTTTTTCCAAGTCCTCTTTTGATGGAGAAATTTCGCTTGTTTGGGGTACTTTTTGGAAAATTCCTCAATAAAGCCTTTTCCTTCATT
>JALWKG010000246.1 GCA_027081565.1 Helicobacteraceae bacterium | reverse complement strand
GTTATAATGTCATCATGAATTACATAGAACAATTAAAAGCCCATGCGCTCAAAGTGACACCACAAAGAATGGCTATCTTGGAAGGGATAGAAGCCGCAGGTCACATCGATGTCGATCATCTGTATGAGATACTCCGTATGAACTTCCCTTCTATCTCCCTTGCCACTGTCTACAAAAATGTCAACCAGATGTATGAGCTTCAGATCTTAGAGGCCATAAAGGTCCCCAACCATAAACTACAGTACGAGATAACAAAAGAACCTCATATCCACCTCGCCTGTGACAGTTGTGGTTCCGTTATGGATATGCAACAGTGTATAGGAGAACTTATAGATTCGGCTGAAAGTGAAAGTGGTTATAGACTCAACCACTCTACTGTGGTTTTGAATGGTCTCTGTCCTAGTTGTCAGACCAAAAGTGCATAGGGTCCTGAAACTTATAGTCATACCTGAGTAAGATCTCACTTTTTCTACCTGCTATAATTTTCTCTTCACCCTCCATAAAACTGGGGATTTTCCATCCGAAACGATCACAATTCATCTTATATATCAGAGCGCGTTTGGGATGTTGTGGTGCAACAGCGTTGATGATCTCACCATGTATGTTTTGCTTTATCACTTCACTAATGATCTCCACAGCATCCACCTGATGAACATAGTTAACTGAAGTGTTTGTAACAACAGAAGCACCCCACTGTCCGGCGATACGATCGGCTCCCATTAGACCAGCTAAACGAATAACAGTCCCCTTTGGCCAATAACTTTTAAACAGATTCTCTCCCTCAACAGCCAACTTTGAGCTGTCTACCGCACTTGTCTCAGTAATTAATAAGTCATCATCTTGATACACAGATGTTGTACTTAACAAGATGAATTGTTGTGTTCTTGCTTTAACATTTTCAGAAATCTGTTGCATCGTTTTCAAGTACTCTTGCCGAGGAGAAATAGCAACAACCAAAGTCTCTACATTCCAAAACTCTGAATCTTTAGCAGGCAGCTTAAAAGCAGTGATCTTCTCTTTTTCTAATTTTTGCAGAGAGTCTACAGAACGAACAGCCCCATACACTTTATAGTGCAATTGCAATCTTTTAGCCAAAGCACGCCCTAACCAGCCACACCCAAAGATGCCTACGCTAATGGAGGCCACCTAATTCTGCCATCACGGTATCTCTTTTTGTCACCTCTAAGCGTTTACAAGCCGACTCAAAAGCAGCGCCTTCTCCTATGATGTAACACTTATGTTTTGCTCGTGTTATCGCCGTGTAGAGAAGTTTTGTGTTGTGCATGATAAAGTGAGAGAAGCTCATCGGCATGACGACCACGTCATACTCCATACCCTGTACCTTGTGGATAGTCAGAGCATAAGAGAGCATAAGATGGCTTTTGAGTTGCTCGTAGCTGTACTGAACAACGGTGTCCTCATTGGGATAGACCACATAGACCAGCTCCTCTTCCTCATCGATCTTGAAAAGCAGACCGCCCATGCCGTTGAAGATGCGGCGTTCACTGCTCTCTGCACCCTCTTTAAAACCTTCCATGTTCCATGAGGGCATGTTCTCGTTCTTGGTGTGGACCACCTTGTCCATAAGACGGTACTCACGTTCCCCTTTTTTGACCACCTGTTTGGGCTTGGGGTTAAAGTAGGACTGCAGCACCGTGTTTAGGTTGTCCACACCCAGAGTACCACCCTTCATCGGTGTGATCACCTGAAAATAGTTAAGATACTCTTTGATCTCTTTTTGTGCCAAATAACGACGTGCTTTGGGGATGTAACTCACGGCCTTATGCATGATCTCCCGTATAACACCCTCTGCATTTTCTTGACGCAGTTCCGCCAGTTCTACTTGCGTAGCATTGGCACGTCGGGCGTAGTAGTTCTCGATCTCTACATGAATAAACGAGAAGTCGTCATAAGCTTGATTATAGTCAGGAATGACACCCTGACGGATATCATTGGCGATCAGTGCAATCGCCTGCTCTTCACTTTGACGGTAGATCTTGGTCAGTTTGACTATGGGCGTCAGCTCCAGACGCAGCAGATCACTCAGTACATCTCCCGCACCGATCGGTGGCAGCTGGGCATCATCACCCACTATGATGATCACCGCATCACGAGAGACCTTGGAGAGCAGACGGGCAAAGAGCATAGAGTTGATCATCGAAGCTTCATCGATCAAGACCACCTCATAAGGTAAAAAATCTTTGTCTTCAAACTTCACCAACAGACTCTGTATGGTTGCACTCGCATACCCTGTAGTCTCTGCAATACGCTGAGAAGCGATACCGCTCAATGCGCAGGTGATGACAGACTCCGCTTTGTAGCGCTGACTCAGCACATCCAAAATGGTTCGCGCAGTAGTACTTTTACCTGTTCCCGCATAACCTACCAGACAGAGTATGCCTTTACCACTGTTGATCACCTCAACCGCTTCTCGTTGCTGCACACCTAAAGTCAGACCACCCTTTTCTACAAAAGTATCAAGATCTTTGACGATCAAGCCATTGTCAACTTTAGCGCGGCGCTTGAACTCATCAAAAAGAAACTTCTCAGCTTCGTAGAGTCTGTCAGGTGCATAACGGTGGTTGGCTAAGGGGTAGATACTGCCTTCATTCACCCGCTCCAGTAACACTACATCATACGTACTGTTTTGGCCACTGAAGTTAAGCAGTTCATCCAACTTCTCAAAGAGCAGGCTTTTTTCCACACAGGAGTTTCCCTGCTGATCACAATATTCATTAAGGGCAAAGTCCATCGCAGAGCTGATACGCTTCTCAGACATAGGGTCTATACCCATATTCAGAGCGATCTCGTCAGCACGTTTAAAACCGATACCACGGATTGAAGTTAAGATGTAAGGATTATTTTTGATTTTCTCTGCCGGATTTTGCACCTCTTTCATCGCGCCTGCAATAATAGAGAGGATACCCGGTGTGACACCGAAAGGAGAAAGAAAAGAGCCAAGTTCACGCAAAGAGCGAAACTGTTTCCAGCGCGCCTGCATCTTGGCCAAACGCTTCTTTTTAATCCCTTTAAACTCTAAAAGCTTCTCGATGTCATTGTCCAAAATGTCCACAAGGCCTTCATTACCAAACTTCTCTATTAGGTCTGCCGTCACCTTTTTAGGAAAGCCCTTGACTACACGGTTAAGAAAAAAGAAGAGCTCGTTTTGGTTGACAATGATGCTCTCAAAGAGAAAGGATTTACCATGTTTTTTATGCTCAGTATATTCACCTTTAAGAGTGACCGCAGCATCTACAAGGTTAGAGACTTCACTCTCATGATACTCCCCTTGGATCTTTTCACC
>JALWKG010000245.1 GCA_027081565.1 Helicobacteraceae bacterium | reverse complement strand
AACACCGAACGTGGTGCTGAGTTCACCTTAGAAGTCCACCCCTGCTGTAATTGAACTACCTCGCCCATCTCTACTTCGCGGAACCTACTCCAGAGTCTTTAGTGGGCAATCTCTTACCCGACTTTACTAAAAACATCCACACTCAAAACTACTCAGAGACTATTTTAACAGGCGTCAGTCTACACCGATTTATTGACCAGTATACCGATGCCCATCCCATTGTACAAGAGAGTAAAAAAAGGATATCATCTCATCGAAGACGATTTTCCGGAATCTTGGTTGACATCTTTTATGACCATTTTTTAGCTATACATTGGCAACAGTACCAATCACAGACACTGCTTGAAAGCACACAGTTTTTTTATGCGCAACTTTCCAAGGTAGAGAGTGAACTCCCGCCAAGACTCTCAGAAGCTATTGCCCGTATGCCTGAAATAGATCTTCTTTACAACTATCGTACCCTTAAAGGTATTGAACATGCTGTTGACAGAGTCTCCCAGCGCATTCGTTTTAAAAACAATCTTCATGGCGGGATTATAGAGTTGGAAGAGAACTTCGATACATTAGAGTCTGACTTTCATTGCTTCTTTTCAGACTTACAAAAAGCAGTAGCCATTTATAAATGTCCTTCCTCATGCAGTGTTTCGCAAAGTTTATAACCATACTCAATAATCTGATCTGCGCGATCAAACTCCAGTGTCCCACACAGATTACGCGGCACGATAATCTCTACATCAGGAGGATAGGTTGCCAGCTTCATACGCGCTATCGTCCCTTGCATTGAGTCAAAAGAGTTGTCTGCTACCTGATAAACACCATATTTTAGTGATAAAGAGTCTGGTATGGCAATCTCAGAAAAATACTCACTTATTTTACTGCTCATGCTCTCATCTTTAGGGGGTTCCGGCAGAGTGAGATCTGTGTCTACTTTACCGCCAAGGTTAACAGCGATCGTCATCTCAGTACTGTCATGAAAAGTGGGTGCGATAGGTACGGGATTTAAAACACCCCCATCTACCAAGTACCTCCCTTTGTAAAGATAAGGTGTAAAAAATAGTGGTAGAGAGATAGAGGCACGTATAGCTTTTAACAAAGAACCTTTGTTAATCCATACCTCTTTCTCATCTTTAATATCTGAAGCCACCGCTGTAAATTTAATAGGAAGATCTTCTATATTTGGATCACCTACCAACTCCTTCATCTTTTTCATCAACACCACACCTGAGACCAAACCACCCCTGCCCTTAAAGTCCAAAAGCTTTATCATACCAAGCCGGTCAAGTTCTCGCAAAAAGGTAACGTAGTTGTCAAGTTTTCCGGTAGCATAAAAACCACCAATAAGTGCGCCCATTGAACAACCGGAGATTGACTCTATTTTATAATTGTTTTCTTCTAACCATTTTATGATACCTATATGGGCCATACCCCGTGCACCACCACTGCCTAAAACTAATGAAATTCTCTTTTTATGCATCACTTATCCCCTTAATAATTGACCTGCTGCTTACAGATTTTAATTAATCATATTTATCTTACCTAAATTCGTATCGCACTTTGTTATAATTGCGCACCTAATAATCTTTAGCAGGAGTATTAGAATATTTCGGGACACATAAGTGTGCCCTATAAAAAGGAACTATGATGAGTACCATCCAACATGGAAAATACCGTCCTTACCCTCAAGTTGATCTGCCAGATAGACAATGGCCATCCAATGTAATCGAAAAAGCACCGATCTGGTGTAGTGTTGACCTCCGCGATGGTAACCAGGCACTGATTACACCGATGAATCTTGAGCAAAAACTTGAACTCTTCAACCTCCTGCTAAAACTCGGATTTAAAAACATCGAAGTGGGATTTCCTTCTGCTTCACAGGTAGAGTTTGACTTCTTACGTAAGTTGGTTGATGACAACCTTATCCCTGATGATGTTACGATCCAGATCTTAGTCCAGGCACGTGAGCATCTTATCAAGCGCTCTTTTGAGGCCTTAGAAGGGGTCAAGTCTGCCATTGTGCATTTATACAACTCTACTTCTGTTGCACAGCGCAAGATCGTTTTTAAAAAAGAGAAACAAGAGATCATCGACTTGGCACTTAATGGTGTCGACTTGGTCAAAAAGTACGAAGCAGACCATGAAGGCAAGATCGCTTTAGAGTACTCTCCTGAGTCATTTACCGGAACCGAACTGGAATTTGCTGCAGAGATCTGTAATGCAGTGACCGCACGTTGGGGCATTGCTGATAACAGAAAGGTGGTCATCAACCTACCGGCAACGGTAGAGATGGCTACACCCAATGTATATGCAGACCAGATAGAGTGGATGAGCCGACATCTGGATAACCGTGAAAACGTCTTGATCTCGACACATACCCATAATGACAGAGGAACTTCTGTAGCAGCGACTGAACTTGCTCTGCTTGCAGGTGCAGACCGTGTAGAAGGAACACTCCTAAGCAATGGCGAACGTACCGGTAATGTTGACATCATCACATTGGCATTGAACATGTATACACAGGGTATCGATACAGGTCTTGACTTTAGTGATATCAACACTGTTTTGGATGTGGTTGAACGCTGTACCGACATGAAAACCCATGAGCGTCACCCTTATGTCGGAGAGTTGGTCTACACTGCATTTTCAGGTTCACACCAAGATGCTATTAACAAAGGGCTTGCGTACCAACGTGCCAAGACAGAACCGTTCTGGGAGGTTCCTTATCTTCCAATCGATCCTGAAGATGTAGGACGTTCATATGAGAGTATTATTCGTATTAATTCTCAGTCAGGTAAGGGAGGTATCGCCTATATCTTAGATGACAGTTTTGGCTATCACTTACCTAAAAAGATGCATCCTGAGATCGGGAAAATCGTTCAAAAAGAGACAGAGACACTGGCGCGTGAGTTAAGCAACCAGGAGATCTTGGAGATCTTTGAAAAAACATACTTTACACCTCCGACACATCTGGAATTTATTTCTCGTAAAGCAGAAACAAGAGGTGATGTTGTCTGGTGTGAACTAGAGTACCTCTATAACGGCAAAAAAGTGATTGCTCAGAGTGAAGGAAATGGTCCTATTGATGCTTGTCGTAAAGCACTATTAAAAGACTATCCTAATCAGTTTGTACTCAGCTCATACTCAGAGCACTCTTGTGGTGAAAAATCTTCTGCAACAGCAGTCGCATATATAGAGATAGAGACAGAAAGAGGAGACTCATACTTTGGGGTAGGTAAGGATAGTGACATCACACTGGCCTCCATTAAAGCCCTCTTCAGCGCGATAAACCGCGCCTTTAAAAAGTAAAACCTACAGTGACTTCGGGGG
>JALWKG010000244.1 GCA_027081565.1 Helicobacteraceae bacterium | reverse complement strand
AACTTTTCACCTACTTCATAAGCAGAAGTACCCTCTTCGTCGGAGTAACCAAAGACATTGGCCCTGTCAAATCCAAAGTCACGAACAAAATCACATAGCTCTTCAAACATCTCCTCTGTCTCGCCTGGATGTCCTACGATGAATGTGGTTCTTACAAAACTCTCAGGCAGTGAACGCATGTAGTTAAGTTGCTCAAGTGTTTTTTCTTTACCAAAACCACGTTTCATCATACGTAACATATCGTCATTGATGTGTTGTATCGGCATGTCGAAGTAGTTATGAAAGAGTGGAGATTTTGCGATCTCTTGCAGCAGTTTCATACTTGTAGTACTTGGATAGAGATAAAGTATGCGAGCACTTTGGACACCATCTATAAGCTCTATGCGTTTGATAAGATGGATAAGACCATCTTTCACATTTTGATCACGTAAAAACGAGCTGGAGTCCTGAGAGATAAAACTAAAGTCGTAATAGCCTTTTTTGACCAGTCCCTCGACCTCTTTAGCAATACTGTCAAGGTCACGGGAATGCAATTTTCCCTTAAATGAAGGGATCGCACAAAACGAACAGGTCTGGTTACACCCTTCAGAGATCTTGATGTAGGCATGGTAGCTAGAACCTGTGACAACACGCTCTTCACCGTCGATAAGATAGACCTGTTCTGTAAAACGGCTCTCTTTTTCAGCCAGAAGTTTGTCGATGTTGGCATAATCACCAACACCGGTAAAGATGTCCACTTCCGTCAGTTCTTTAGAAAGTTCCTCGCTGTAACGCTCACTCATACAGCCAGCCATTACCAACATCGAGTCCTCTTTACGCGCCTCATGCAGGTTTAAAACAGTATTGATAGACTCCTCTTTGGCTGCATCAATAAAACCGCAGGTGTTGACGATGATGACATCGGCCTCACTGGAGTCATCGGTCATCTCATATGCTTTGAGACGACCGAGCATCACCTCCGTGTCGACAAGGTTTTTGTTACAGCCTAAAGAGACGATGTGTAGTTTGTTGCTCATAAAATTCCTTAATTAGTGGTAGAATTATACCAAAATTAGAAACAAGAGATGTGATCTCTTTTCTATAAAGGCTGGGTGTGGCAGAAAGAACCTATGATGTAATGATACTTGGTGCAGGTGCCAGCGGAATGATGTGTGCAGCACAACTTAATGAAAAGAGTGATCTCTCTGTAGTGGTCATAGAGGGTAATGAAAAAGCGGCCAAGAAGTTAAGGGTCTCCGGTGGTGGAAAATGTAACATCACCAATGTAAATGTTTCTGCCAGCAATTACTTGGGAGATGAACAGCTTATAGAGTCTATTTTTTCACAATTCTCAAAAGAGGATCTTCTTCTGTGGTTAGAGCATCGGGGGTTGAAACCGGTGCTACGCAAAGAGCAATACTACTTTTGTCCTAAAAGTTCAGATGAGATCATAGAGATCTTAAAAGCTGCCAGTGCTAAAAGTGATTACAAGTTTGGTGAAGAGATCATCTCTTTGAGCAAAGAAAAACATTTTGTCTTAAAAACGAAAAAACGAAAATACAAAGCGAAAAATGTTGTGATAGCAACAGGTGCCAAAAGTTTTGCGTCCTTAGGTGCGAGTGAAATAGGTTTGGAATTGGCTGCTTCTCTTGGGCATGACAGCATCTCTTTTTTACCAGCTTTGGCCGGCTTCACCTTGCAAAAAAATGCCTTTTGGATGAAAGAGCTCTCCGGTATCAGTTTTCAAGCTGAAGTGACAGTAGCGGGAAAAACACTTTATGAAGATATGTTGTTAACTCACAAAGGTCTAAGTGGACCAGTTGTGCTGAGTGCGTCGCTCTACTGGAGTAAAGGTGAGATCTTCATAAATTTTCTGCCTAAAAACAACTTGGTTGACCTGCTTCATAATAACAGACGTCTTCTCTCGACAGCACTTCCCCTTCCAAAACGTTTTACACAAGTATTTTTAGTACATTTGGGTATTAAAGATCGCGCGTGTGTAGATTATAAAAATGATGAACGGGCGCTTTTGGTGTCGGCTTTTCATGCTTATCACTTAGCTCCGGCGGGTACTTATGGTTTTTCTAAGGCTGAGGTGTGCAAAGGTGGTGTTAAAACGGAGACACTAAACAGTTGGACGCTAGAAAGTAACATTGTAGAAAACCTTTATTTTACAGGTGAAGTTGTAGATGTTACAGGAGAGTTGGGTGGCTACAACTTCCAGTGGGCCTTTAGTTCAGGGATTGTTGCGGCACAACATATTATAGAAAAAAACAAGGGGTAATGCGGATAAACCGTAGCATTTACTAAAAACATAAAAGTATTTGGCCAAGTTTTATAACTTTTAAGAATAGTTAAAATCGAAGAGTGTATAATGGTTTTAAAGTGTGTCAACTCTTTGCTGTATGCAGTGCCTATATGTGACTGTAATATCTAAGAGGTTGATAAATTGACTTGAGTATAAAAGAGCTTTTATACTTCGCAAGGGTGCATAAATGAAAATGAAATTTGGACTTAAAAAGACAGCGACGCTTCTGTTGCTTACAGCGCTGAGTGGGATGATGGCAGGTTGTAGCAACGAGCAAGACAATGATCCGTTGGTCAGTGTAGACAGCAACAATATTATACAGGTGAACAACGGGTTGGTAGGGTCAATAACTACTTCGTTTGCAGGAGAGGGTGCAGCAAAGCTTTCTGATATTAAAGTAGAAGTGCCAGGTTGTGATATCAACACGTCTACCATCGATGGTGATAATGCCATAGACTATCCAAATAACGATCCTGTAGTGTCAGATGTTAATGTGACATTTACCTCAAGCTGTGTTGCTAAGACCTTAAAGATCACAGGCAAGCAAAAAGCAGGAAAAGGTGATATAGAGTGGAGTGGAACTGCTACTTTTGTTACTGACTCATCAGGCGGAGGGACACCAATAGACCCTAATGCTCCTGAAATTGTTAAGACTTTAGAGTTTGTTGGACAGAGCAAAAGAGTGAAGATCGGTGAAAACAGCCAGTCAGGTACCTTTAGGTTTTATGCTCTTACCGCATTTAGAACTGCTGTAACAAGTGGTGAAGTGACGGTACAATTACCAGCAAACCCATATGTTGTAATCACAAATACAACAGCTACTATCAGTAATGGTATTGCCGAGTTTAACTATGAGGGTCCTGCCGATATTTCAGCACTTAATGGAACAGTAACAGATCAGTACCTTTTTTATGTAAAAAACCAGTCTCCTTTAGTAGCAGACAGTATAGATTTTAATATTACAGTAGGTAGTAGTGGTGGTAGTACATCCCCAATCATCTCGACTCTTTTAGTAGAAGGTGTAGACGCTACGAGTGGAACACC
>JALWKG010000243.1:1997-3334 GCA_027081565.1 Helicobacteraceae bacterium | reverse complement strand
GTATTGTGCGGCATAGGTGCCTAAAGCATCCTCTTGTTTGAGTATGTAATGTGGCTTCTTCTTTATAATCATCTCTAGCTGTTGGAGCATCTGTTGGTAACCAACAAAGTTCTTTTGTAAACCAGAAAATTCCATAGCTATGATCTTTCCTTCAGAAGAAAAGTGTACTTTGACAACGCGACTGTAATAGTCACTTAAAGCACTGCTCAAGCGTCTGTTTTCAGGAACAAGAGTCAAATTAATATCACTGAGTTTAAAAAGAACACGCACACCCTCTCTATCTTGTTCTTTCACCTGTATCTGCATATCTGCCTCTAAAAACACAAAATTGGGAACAGGGAAATCGTCTAAAGAAAAGTCAAAGATCTTCTGCTGATAGTGCAGTTCATACTCTTGTGCAGCAGTGCTGCTAAAAAGCTGCTGTTCTTGGTCTTCACTTCTTAATACAAAAAAAGTGATGACACCAAAGAGCGCGGCAACCGCTATGACAACTTTAGTTACAGTCATCTAGCGGGATACTGAAGAGGGTCTGTTTTTTGTCTAAGATCCTACGGCTGCTTGTCGAAGTCCTAAACTGTCCCAAGTACTTATGTCTGGTTTTGGATTTAGTCCCACAGATATAACGTACACCATAACTTTTACAGTAACGAGGGACACTATAGGTAGCATAGAGGTAGAGCTTGCCATTAGGTCCTCTAAAGTAGTTGTAGATCTTCTCACGAAGATGTCCATCAAGAGAGACGATATACTCTCCTGCACTGTCTTCTTGCATATCCAAAGAGGCGGTCACACTGTTTTTCAAGGTCTCTGTCACCAACCAAAGATCTGCTTCTACACCCGCACTGTAACCGATGACCCCAACACCACCTTGTACATACGCTCCAATCTTAGCTATAGGTTTGAAACTTCCTTCCAAGACGGTAATACCCTGCAGGGCGATGTCAGACTCAAAGCCCACCGTCGCCTGAGCACCAGAGGTCACTGTTACCGGTACAATACCTACAATATACTGTTGTGTAAATCCTTTTTTCTTTCCTATGTCCCATGTTTTGGCATATCCTACTGCCGTTGCACTGGAACCCCCATATGTCTTAACCTTTTTGTTCGCTTTTTTGTAAAGCTTTTGCTTCATTAAGGCAGCTTTTGAGAGGTTTGTCTCATGGTTGTCGATCTTCAACTGTATAGCATTCTCTTCCTCTTCGGTTACTGTCGGTGTCTCCAGACCATAACGAGAAGCCAAGGTATCACTTTTACTAAAGACCACGATCTTCAATACCTCAACATCCAAATCATACCCTGTCTCTTCAAAAGAACCGGGCAGAGCATTGGCATCAAAA